>NZ_LEKG01000353.1:0-1831 GCF_001029515.1 Micromonospora sp. RV43
CGCGCTTCGCCCGCCCCCGCGCGGACAACCCACCTCCATCGGGATACCTCATCCCATCGATCTACCCCCGCCCAAGATCATCACGCAAACCACATAGGACGAACCTGACTATTCAAGATCTGTAGCCGCCGTCCAGTCGTCGTTGAGCTGACGACCAGCGCCTTGGCCGACGGTAACCGGATCGACAGCAGCCGCACGAGAATGGGGTACCGGTCATGTTGAGTTGTCGGACGTGCGGTGGGGAACTGCGCGAGTTCTGTGACTTCGGCCCGCAGCCGCTGTCCAGCGGCTTTCTGGAGCCGGACTACGTCGGCGACGAGTTCTTCTTCCGCCTGGCCGTCGGGGTGTGCGGGCAGTGCTCGATGGTGCAGCTGATCGAGGAGGTTCCGCGGCACCTGATGTTCAACGGGCACTACCCGTACCTGTCGTCGGGCTCGGCCACCATGCGCAAGCACTTCGAGCAGACCGCCAAGCACTTCATCGACACCGAGCTGACCGGCGACGACGCGTTTCTGGTCGAGTTGGGCTGCAACGACGGCGTCATGCTGAAGGTCATCGCCGACGCCGGGATCCGGCACCTGGGCGTCGAGCCCTCGCAGAGCGTCGCCGCGGTCGCCCGCGCCTACGGCGTACAGGTGACCACCGAATTCTTCCAGGAATCCTCCGCACAGCAGATCCGGGCCGCGTCCGGGCCGGCGCAGGTGATCTACGCCGCGAACACCATCTGCCACATCCCGTACCTCGACTCGATCTTCCGCGGCGTCGACGAGTTGCTGGCACCCGACGGCATCTTCGTGTTCGAGGACCCGTACCTCGCCGAGATCGTCGACCGCACCTCGTTCGACCAGATCTACGACGAGCACTTCTACTTCTTCTCGGCCGTGTCGGTGCAGGCGATGGCGGCACGGTTCGGGTTCGAACTGGTCGACGTCGAGCGGCTGCCAGTGCACGGCGGCGAAGTGCGGTACACGATCGCGCGGCGCGGCGCCCGTCCAGCCTCCGCGCGGGTCGCCGCGCTGGTGGCCGAGGAGCACGGCCGTGACCTCGCCGGGCAAGGTACGCTGAAGCAGTTCGTCGGCCGGGTGGAGCAGGCCAGGGAGGAACTGACCACGCTGCTGCGGCAGTTGAAGGCCAACGGCCAGACGGTGGTCGGCTACGGCGCGACCGCGAAGAGCGCGACGGTGACGAACTACTGCGGCATCGGACCCGACCTGATCTCCTTCATCTCCGACACGACGCCGAACAAGCAGGGCCGGCTGACCCCCGGTTCGCACATCCCGGTGCGGTCGCGGGATGCGTTCGCCGCCCCGTACCCCGACTATGCGCTGTTGTTCGCCTGGAACCACGCCGACGAGATCATCGCCAAGGAGCAGGAGTTCCGGAAGGCCGGCGGCAAGTGGATCCTGTATGTGCCGGAAGTCCGGGTGGTCTGAGCCCGGCCGTGAACCGGCCGCAGCCGACAAGGAGGCGGCCGGTTCAGGTCTGCGCGAGCCGCCGCAGCACCGGTACCAGCTCCGCCGCGGTCGAAGCGGCGAGCATCTCGTGGCGCAGGTCGCCGGCGCAGGCCCGGAACGACGGCTCGTCGAGGACGCGTCGGATCAACGCCCGCACCTCGCTCGCCGCGGACCGTCCCGCGACCCCGCACACCGCCACCCCGGCGCGCTCCATGCGTTCGGCCCGCGGGCCGTTGCACCACAGCTTGTACGGCACGATGACCTGGGGTACGCCGTGGATGAGTGCGGTCTGGGAGGTGCCTGATCCGCCGTGGTGGATGATGGCGGCGCAGGTGGGCAGGAGCACGTCGAGGTTGACGAACTCGACGGTGCGGACG
>NZ_LEKG01000042.1:0-43351 GCF_001029515.1 Micromonospora sp. RV43
CACCTCCAGGCGATCATCAAGAACCGACTCAAGAGCATCCAGTACCGCACCGACCTACTCGACGGGTTCCTCGCTCACACCGGACTGACCCTCGAACCCGACACAACCTGACCATTCAAGATCTGTACCTGCTCAACGTCCCGGACGAGGCGGTCGACCTGTACCGGTTCGAGACCGACGCCGCCGAGGGACGCGCGCTACTGGAGGCCGATGACGCCGAGCGGGCCGCGACGACGCTGCGCCGTGCCCTCGCCCTGTGGCGCGGGGCCGCGTTGGTCGACGTGGTGCCCGGCGCGTTGCTCACCTCGTACGTGACCCGCCTCGAAGAACTCCGGGCCCGCATCCTCGATTTGCGCATTCAGGCCGATCTCACCCTCGGCCGGCACAACGAGCTGGTCAGTGAACTGAAAGCCCTCGTCCTCACCCGCCCGCTCGACGAGCAGCTGCACGCTTCGCTCATGCTGGCACTGCACCGCTCCGGCCGCCGTCAGGAGGCCCTCGAAGTCTTCCGGACCCTGCGCGGCAGAATGATCGAGGACCTTGGGCTCGAACCGGGCCACGCCCTCGGCGCGCTGCACCATTCGCTGCTGTCCGACGCCCCGATGGTGCCGAGCCAGCCCGGGCCGCCGGCACGTGAGCGGATCGTCGCCGGCGGGCAGACGCCCGCCGAGCCGGCTCCGGGTCGCCGGACGGTGTCCGAACAGCCCCGGCCCGTGCCCACCGCCCCGGCGAGTCAGCTGCCGCGACCCGCCCAGCTGCCGACCGACATCGCGGACTTCACCGGACGGGCCGGCGTACTCGCCGAACTCGGCGCACACCTCGCGATGGACGCGGGCGTCGGATCGCGGACCGCGACCCGCATCGGGTTCATCACCGGCATGCCCGGTGTCGGCAAGACCGCCCTCGCGACGCACCTGGCGCACCGGCTGCGGCGCTCGTACCCCGGGGGTCAGCTGTACGCCGACCTCAACGGCTCCTCAGGCCGGGCCCTGGACCCGGCCGAGGTGTTGCACGGCTTTCTGCGGACGCTGGGTCTGGCGGAGGAGCACATCCCCGACGACCTCACCGAGCGGTGCAAGACGTACCGGTCGGCGACGGCGGGACGACGACTCCTGGTGCTTCTCGACGACGCCGCCTCCGTCGACCAGGTGCGGCTACTGCTGCCGAGCGACCCGCGGTGCGCGGTCGTCGTCACCGGACGTCGCCGCCTGTACGGGCTGGGCGGCCTCTGGAACATCGATCTCGACGTGTTCGACCACGCCGAGAGTCTGGAGCTGCTCGCCCGCATCATCGGCCGGGACCGTGTCGACCGCGAACAGCGGGCCGCCCGCACCCTCGTCGACATGGTGGGCCGGCTGCCGCTCGCGTTGCGGTGCATCGGCGCGCGGCTCGCCGCGGTACCGGCCCGCTCGCTCAGCGGCATGGCCGAGCATCTGCAGAGATCGCGCGAGGTACTCGACGAGCTGTGCCTCGGCGAGCTGGATGTGCGATCGGCATACGACGCGAGCTACGACCTGCTCAACCGGGTGGAGCAGAGCACCTTCCGGCTGCTGAGCATGCTGCCGCACGGGGAGTTCACCGCTGAGGCCGTAGCCGACCTGCTCGGCTGGGAGGTCCCGCCGGCGGAGCGGCTCCTGGAGCGGTTCGCCGACAACCACCTGCTGAAGGTGAGTGTCGTACCCGGCGCCCGAGACCAGCTGCACTACTCGTTCCCGAGGGTGGCGCACCTGTACGCCCGGGAACGGCTCGACTCGGTGCTGTCGACGATGCGTAAGTTGCCGCCGAACCCGATCGAGCGGGTGTCGAGCAGCCGATGAGGCGTGCCCGCCAGGGTCGCCTTGGTTCGCACGTACGCCCGCGCTGAGAGGTGCCCGTTGTCTGGATCCGGTTCTGTGCTTCGGATGGGCGTGCTCGGGTGCGCCGACATCGCCATCCGGCGGTTGATGCCCACGATCGCAGGGCTCGACGGTGTCGAGGTCGTCGCGGTGGCCAGCCGGAGCCGGTCCAAGGCCGAACAGGTCGCCGGCCGGTTCGGCTGCGCGGCGGTGACCGGCTACCGCGATCTGCTCAAGCGCGACGACGTCGAGGCGGTGTACATCCCGCTGCCGCCGCGGCTGCACTACGAGTGGGTGGCGGAGGCGCTGCAGGCCGGCAAACACGTGCTCGCCGAGAAGCCGTTGTGCACCACGCACGTGGAGACGGTCGAACTGATGGCCGTCGCCCGCGAACGCGGACGCGTCCTCGCCGAGAACTTCATGTTCCTGCACCACTCGCAGCACGACGCAGTCCGGGCCATGGTCGCCGCCAACGCCATCGGCCGGCTGCAGGTGTTCTCCAGCTCGTTCGGTGTGCCGCCACTCGATCCGGCCGGGTTCCGCTACCAGCCGGCCCTCGGCGGCGGCGCACTGCTCGACGTGGGGGTGTACCCGCTGCGGGCGGCGCAGCTGTTCCTGCCGGAACTCGAGGTGCTCGCCGCCACCCTGCGGTACGACGAGACCACCGGCGTCGACGTGGCCGGATCCGCCCTGCTGGCCGCGCCGGACGGCGTGGCGGTACAGCTGGCGTTCGGCTTCGACCACTCCTACCGGTGCGAGTACGCGCTGTGGGGCAGCACCGGCCGGATCGCCGTCGACCGGGCGTTCACGCCGCCGGACCAGCTGAAACCGCCGGTCCGGGTCGAACGCCAGGATCAGGCCACCGAGTTGGCGATGCCGGCCGACCCGCAGGTACGCAACGCGGTGCGGGCGTTCGTCCAGGCGGTTCGCTCCGGTGTCGACGGGCCGATCGAGGAGCGGGCCACCCTGCGGCAGGCCCAACTGGTCGAGGCGGTCCGCGACGTGGCACGCGTGACCGGTTCTCCGGCGAGAATGCTGCGTGCGGCCGGATGACGGTGCCGCACGCCCTCACTGTCGGATACCGACGAACAGGCCGCGCCCGGTCGGCGGGCCGGGGAGGAACTCGATCGAGCATCCGGCATCGCGGAAAGCTGATTCGTACTCCTCACGCGTGAACAGCGTCAGGCGGTCGATCTCCACGAACTCGCGGATACCCGACTCGTCGGCGACCAGGAACCGGACCTCCATCCGGGTGGCCCGGCCGTCGAGTGTCGAGTGGGAGATCCGGGCGATCGTGAGGTCCTCACCACGGGCCAGGTCACCCGCCACGTAGCCCTCGATGAACTGTTCAGGGAACCACCAGGGCTCGACGACCAGGACCCCTCCGGGCGCCAGGTGCCGCGCCATGCCACCGATGGCGGCGCGCATCTCCTCGACCGTGTCCACGTACGCGATCGAGCAGAACATGCACGTGATCGCGTCGAAGGTGGTGTGCAGGTCGAAGTCGCGCATGTCGCCGGCCCGGATGTGGACGCCGGGCAGCCGCAGCCTGGCCCGCTCCCGCATCGGTTCGGCCAGTTCGAGGCCCTCGACGTGCGCGAATCGGCGGGACAGCGCTTCGAGATGTGCACCGGTTCCGCAGGCGACGTCGAGCAGCGTGCGCGCCGCCGGGCGGTGCCGGCGCACGACCTCGTCGACGAGGACGGCTTCGGCGCCCCAGTCCTTGCCCCGGCTCTGATAGATCCGCTCGTACACGTCGGCCAGATCGGCGCTGTACATCGGCGCTCCTGCGAAAAGGGGAGGGTGTCGGCCAAGAACCCTGGCAGAGCCCGCTCGCGGCGTGCTGAACGGCTCACCAAGGTGTATCGAGCCGCGTTGCAGCGGTTCCCGAGCGCGTGCTGCGAACGTCGTGCCGACCTAGCCTGGCGCAGCGAACGGATGAGGGGCCGGCGCATCGATGAGCGACAACGTATGGGACTACCTCGGCGAGTACGAGACCGAGCGGGACGACATCCTCGACGCGGTCGACACCGTGTTCCGGTCCGGTCAACTGGTGCTGGGCCAGAGCGTAAAGGCGTTCGAGGCGGAGTATGCGGCCTGGCACGGGATGGCCCACTGCGTCGGCGTCGACAACGGCACGAACGCGATCAAGCTCGCGCTGCAGGCGGCCGGGGTCCGCCCGGGCGACGAGGTGATCACGGTGTCGAACACTGCAGCGCCGACGATCGTCGCGATCGACTCGGTCGGCGCGGTGCCGGTCTTCGTCGACGTCGACAGTGACACGTACCTGATGGACAACTCAGCGGTGAGCAGCGTGGTCGGCCCGCGGACCACCTGCATCCTGCCGGTGCACCTGTACGGACAGTGCGTCGACCTGACCGAACTGCGCGCGCTCGCCGACGCCCACGATCTGATCCTGCTGGAGGACTGCGCGCAGGCGCACGGCGCGCGCCACCGCGGCCGGCTGGCCGGAACGACCGGTGACGCCAGCGCGTTCTCGTTCTACCCCACCAAGGTGCTCGGCACATACGGCGACGGGGGAGCGGTCGTCACCGGCGACGACGAGACGGCCCGGCGGCTGCGCAGGCTGCGGTACTACGGCATGGAGGAGCGCTACTACGTCGTCGAGACGCCCGGTCACAACAGCCGCCTCGACGAGGTCCACGCGGAGATCCTGCGCCGCAAGCTGCGCCGGCTGGACAGCTACATCGCGGGCCGGCGGGCGGTGGCCGACCGGTATGCCGCCGCGCTGGCCGGGACGGACCTCGCGCTGCCGGTGGTCGCACCCCACAACGAGCACGTCT
The DNA here is from genome assembly GCF_001029515.1 of Micromonospora sp. RV43. Classification (NCBI taxonomy): domain Bacteria; kingdom Bacillati; phylum Actinomycetota; class Actinomycetes; order Micromonosporales; family Micromonosporaceae; genus Micromonospora; species Micromonospora sp. RV43. The sequence continues at coordinate 4,640 of NZ_LEKG01000042.1, forward strand.
ACTACGTCTACGTGGTGCGCCATCCCCGGCGGGACGAGATCATCGCCGCTCTGCGCGAGTACGACATCAACCTCAACATCAGCTATCCCTGGCCGGTGCACACGATGACCGGCTTCGCGTATCTGGGCTATGCCGAGGGCGCCCTGCCGATCACGGAGAAGCTGGCGGGGGAGATCTTCTCGCTGCCGATGTATCCCGCGCTGGAGCCGGCGAAGCAGGACCGGATCATCGATGCGCTCCAAAAGGTTCTGGCCAAGCTGTGACCGGGCCGGTGCGCGAGCCTGCTCGCGCGCCAGTAGAGCGCGGATCCAGCCATCGTCGACGGTTACCCGTGACGGGTGCGCGACCGTCGAGACCTCGCACTTGGTAACGACGACGGAGGACTGCCGCATGCCTGTCCTGCCCCCTGCCACGACGTTACGGGTCGATCGTGAGCCGATCCACCTGCGCCTGGCCCGCTCGGCTCTCGTCCGCGACGGCGCCGGCGTTGCGGACGTCCGGGGCTGGTTTGACGAATTCGCCCGGCGCGCGTACACCGACGTACACCGGATTCCGTTGTCAGCGCTGAAGAGCTGGCACACCGACCCGGCGACCGGCGACATCCGCCACGACCTGAGCAAGTTCTTCGTGGTGCAGGGCATCGACGTGGCGGTTCCCGGCGGGCCGGTCGCCCACTGGCGCCAGCCGATCATCCACCAGCCGGAGATCGGAATTCTCGGCATCATCGCCAAGGAGTTCGACGGGGTACTGCATTTCCTGATGCAGGCGAAGGTGGAACCGGGCAACGGCAACGGCCTGCAGTTGTCGCCGACCGTACAGGCGACCCGAAGCAACTACACGCGGGTACACAACGGCCGTGCCGTGCCGTACCTGGACTACTTCCGCCACCCCGGTATGCACCGGGTGATCGGTGATGTACGCCAGTCCGAGCAGGGGTCCTGGTTCTACCGCAAGCGCAACCGGAACATGGTCGTCGAGGTGACCGGGGACGTCGAGGTGCTGGACGGGTTCCGCTGGCTCACGCTCGGCCAGATCCATGCCTTGCTCAGCGCAGACGATCTGGTGAACATGGACGCTCGCACCGTGCTGTCATGCCTGCCGTTCGCTGGCGCCGGTGTGCACAGGGTGCTGCCCGGCGGCGGCGCGATCCGCGAGTCGCTGATCCGTGCCTGCGACGAGACCGCCGGTAGTCTGCACACCACGGGCGAGGTCCTCAGTTGGATCACCGAGATGCGCTGCGGGCTCGACGTCGAGACCCGGCGGATCCCGCTGAACGAGGTGACCGGCTGGCATCGGACCGAGGACGCGATCGTCCACGAGAGCGGCCGGTTCTTCTCGGTCATCGGAGTCGGCGTCTCGGCGGGCGGGCGTGAGGTCGCCCACTGGACGCAGCCGATGATCGAGCCGGTCGGCACCGGGCTGATCGGACTCCTGGTGCAGGACATCGGCGGCGTGCTGCACGTCCTCGTGCAGGCCAGAGTCGAGCCCGGCTATCTCGACGTCGTCGAACTCGGTCCCACCGTGCAGTGCATCCCCGGCAACCACGAGATGCTGCCACCCGGCGACCGGCCGCGGTTCCTCCCAGACTTTCTCGACGCGCCTGCCGACCAGATCCACTTCGACACCGTTCTGTCCGAGGAGGGCGGTCGATTCTTCCACGCGCTCAACCGGTACATGATCGTCGAGACCAGTCGCGGCGCCGAGCTGGAGCATCGGGCGTTCCGCTGGATCGCCGTGCACCAGCTTGTGGCGCTGCTGCGACACAGCCACTACCTGAGCGTCCAGGCGCGCAGCATGCTCGCCTGCCTGCACAGCCTGATCACCTGAGCACCCGCCGGCCGCCCGGCGGTCAGGCGGGGCGGTCGTCGGCGTCGTTGAGCGGCAACCGCAGCCGTATCCGCAGTGCCGCCAGCCGGTCCGCTCGACACGTGCAGCTTCGATGATCGCCGTCAGGGAGCCGGAGAGCGGTCACGGAGGAGGAAGCAGAGAGTCAGACGCCGATCAGGTCTACGAGATCCGCGGGCGTCGGCCGCTGCTCCATCTCTCCGCGCAGCCGCACGGCCGACCGCCTGTACGACCCGTCGGCGAGCAGTTCGTCGATGGCACGGCGGATCGCGGCGGCGTCGACGAGGTGACCCGGTAGCTGAACCGCAGCGCCGGCGGCGGCCACCCGGGTCGCCGACGCGGCCTGTTCGGAGGCGAACGTCAGCAGCACCTGTGGCACGCCCGCCCAGAGCGAGGTCAGGGTGCTGCCGCCGCCGCCGTGGTGGACAACCGCTGAGCACGTCGGCAGCAGCAGCCGTAACGGAAGCCTCTCGAGTACCCGCACCGTCGGCGGCACCGGGCCGAGCTCGGCCACGTCCTGTGCGGTCGCGGTGAGCACCACCTCGGCGTCCAGGCCTTCGAGCGCACGCACTGCCTCGGGCAGCACGAACGAGCGGGGACCCGACATCGAGCGCAACGCCGTCGACCAGGACAAACAGACCCGCGGACGGTCGATGGGTTCGAGCAGCCACGTCGGAGCCGGGGCGGTGCCGTTGTAGGGGACGTAGCGCACCGGCAGCCGCTCGGCCGCCAGCGGCGGTTCGACCGATGACGGGCACGGGTCGACGACCGTCTTGATCATGCCGGCTTCGAACGGGCCGAGACCGTAGCGGGCGAAGGAGCCGCTGATGTCATCCGGCACGATCCGCATGTGCTCTGGTTCGGCCGGACCGACCGGACCCCACAGCACCATGGCCGTCTTGACGCCGGTGACGAGGCCGGCGAGCAGGCCCTCCAGGCTCGCCGGGTCGTGCAGCACGAAGTCCGGCCGGAACGCCGTCGTGTACTCGACCGCGGCGTCGAAGCTGGCCGCGGCCCGGGCGGCGTCCTCCGGGAGCTGACGCTCGCGAAACCCGGTCAGGTCGAAGTCGTCCAAGCCGTCCAGCTGCGCGCCGGTGATCGGATGCAACGGCGGCCACGGGTACGGCCATACCCCGTCGACCGCCTCCATGAAGTACTGCAGGCGGAGCCGGATCTCGTCCGACGGACTGTCCAGAATCGGCACCGGAATCAGCCCCGCTGCGCACAGCGGCGCTACCTGCGACGGGGTGCACAAAACGCGCACCTCGTGCCCGCCGGCCTGCAGTGCCCAGCCGATCGGCACCATCACAGCGTAGTGGGTGGGCCAGGACGACACCGTGAACAGGACCTTCACCGCAGCTCCCTCGATACGGATGCGCACGGCCTGCGCGTCGCCATCCTGGCCACATCCGGTCGAAAGGTGCTCGAGCGGGCGTCGATGCGTCGCCGACCGGAGCCGGGCAGAGTCGCCATGACACGACGTTCAGCACGGCAGAAAGAGGACCGTCGATGCCTGGACCACCCCACCGCAGCAACCATCCGCCTCCCCAGGTCGTACTCATCGGTGGCTCGCTGTGCGCATCGTCGCGCACCGGCCGGCTTGCCGTGTGGTGTGCTGGTAGATGCGCCGAGGAGGGAGCCGTCGTCACGTGCCTGCGCGGCGCCGACCTCGAGTTGCCGTTCTACCGGCCACACCGCGGGGACGGGCCGCAGCGGGTACCACGGATCGTGGCGGCCCTCGCCCGTGCCGACGGGGTCGTGCTCCTCTCACCCACGTATCACGGCACCGTCTCCGGCCTGCTGAAGAACGCTCTCGACTACGCCAACGACCTCGCCGACGCCCGTGAGCCGTTCCTCAGCGACCGGCCGATCGGCTGCGTTGCCATCTCCTCCGGGGATCAGGGTGCGCACTCCACTCTGGCCACCCTGCGGACCATCGCGCACGCGCTGCGCGGCTGGCCGACCCCGCTCGGCCTCGCCCTGTCCGGTGAGCGCGCCGAACTGGACACGACCGGAGCGCCCGCCGACCCCCGTACTCGGGCCGCTCTGGAGATTCTGCTGGATCAGGTACTCGTCGCCGCCCGCCGTCGGGTGCGGCCGACGGTGGCGGGAGCGCGGCGATGACGACATCCGTGCCGGCGGCCGGCATGTACGGCGAGGAACAGGCCGAGGTGTACGAGCTGGTGCACCGTGCCCGAGGCAAGGATTACGACGAGGAAGCCGCGTTCGTCGCCGAGCAGGCGCGGGCGTTGCTGCCCGGCGCTGCGACCCTGCTCGACGTCGCCTGCGGCACCGGTGCGCACCTGCGCGCGTTCGCTCGGCTCTTCGACCGGGTGGAGGGCCTGGAACTGTCCCCTGCGATGGTCGAGGCGGCCCGCACGAACACCCCGGGGGCGGTCGTGCACCACGGCGACATGCGCTCCTTCCATCTCGGCGAGCGGTACGACGTGATCACCTGCATGTTCGGCTCCGTGGGCTACCTCACCGACGTCGAGGAGCTGAACGCGGCCCTGCGGCGCTTCGCGGCGCACCTCTCGCCCGGCGGTGTGGTCGCGATCGACCCTTGGTGGTTCCCGGACACCTACCTCGACGGATACGTGTCGGCCTCCCTCGTCGAGGCCGACGGGACGACCGTCGTACGTGTCTCGCACTCCAAGCGCGACCGCGACGCTTCCCGGATGGAGGTCCACTACATCGTCGCTCGCCCCGCCGGCGGCGTCCACCACTTCGTCGAGCAGCATCGCATCACGCTGTTCCCCCGCGACACGTATGAGAAGGCATTCCGGGGCGCGGGATTGAGGGTGCGCTACCTCGAGGGCAGCCAGTCGGGCCGTGGCCTCTTCGTCGGCTGTGCCGGACACCAGGAGGACTGAAGCCCTTTCCGAGCGCCGGATGCCAGCATCGGCGGCAACCCGGCAGACCCCAGAGCATGAGGAGTTGGCATGTCGCCGCTGGAGAACAAGAATCGCTGCCTGCAGATGGTCGCCGCCTGGAACCGGGCAGATGTGTCGGGGGTGACTGAGCACTGGGCGCCCGACGTCACGCATTACAACCTGGACGGCGAGCCGCACGACACCGAACTCGTCCTGACGGCGATGCGTGGCTCGCTGGTGTCCTTCTCAGACCTGCGACTCGAAGTGAGGAGCATCCTCGCGGAAGGCGACCGGGTGATGCTCCGGTTGACCGCGACCGCCACGCACAGCGGTGAGTTCGCCGGGATACCGGCGACCGGGCGGAAGGTCACCTGGCACTACCTCGAGGAGCTGCGCTTCAACGAGGAGGGCAAGGTCGTCGAGCACTGGGACATATTCGACTTCGCCCCGCTGTTCCGGGAACTCGGCCACCCGGCACCGGCGCTCTGAGCGTCACGCCGGGCAGCGCCGGCAGTGTGAAACGGCCTCGTCCGGTCGCCGCGGGCGAGGCCGTTTCGCGTACCGGCTCACCTGGTGAGCTGCACCAACCGGGGAACGAGGTCGGCGACCGGCGGCATGGTGGCGGCCTCGGAGGCCGCGTCCCGAGCCGCCTCGCGCATCGAGTCGTCCTCGAGGAGCCGCCGGCACTCTGCAGGACCCAGCTGGGCCGAATTGGTCGAGAAGCCGATGCCTCGCTTGACCAGCACGTCGCGCCCGATGTTCTGGAAGGAACCCTGCGGGATCACACACTGCGGCACCCCGGCGACGAGCGCGGTCATGATCGTGCCGCTGCCGCCGTGGTGGATGATCCCGGCGCAGGACTCCAGGAGCACACCCAGCGGGAGCCACTCGATGACGCGGACGTTCTGCGGCAACTTGCCGAGCAGCGCCTCGTCACCGCCGCCCAGAGTGAGCACGAACTCGGCCTCGACAGAACCGGCGGCCTCGATGAACGGGGCCAGCTGGGCGATCCCACCCCAGCGGGCGTCGATCGTGCCGAGCGTGACCGCGATGCGCGGCCGCGCCGGCGCTTCCACGAGCCACTCCGGCAGGATCGCACCGCCGTTGTAAGGCTGGTACCGCACCGGCCAGGCACCCGGCGTGTGCGGACCGGGCAACAATGACTCGATGCTCGGCGCCATCGGCATGAGCCGGACCCGGGTACCGGGCGAGCCGCCGACAGCGTGCCGCTCGTAGTCGGTGGCCATCGCCGCACGGATCAGCGATGGCAGCTGCTCCTCACCGTCGGCCGGCCCGAGCGGCAGTTCGGCGCAGGGTATCCCGAGCGCAGCGGCGACGAGTGGCCCGGCACCCTGCGTCGGGGTGTACACGACCAGGTCCGGCCGCCACTGCTTCGCGAACGCGAGCGCGCCGTTCACCACGGCCCCCGAGACCCGGGCGAACATGGCTGCGAGATCTGCGACGCCCGCCTCGTCGGAGTGCATCGGGTCGACGCCGTCGGTCTCGTCGGGGATGAACAACTTCGCGTAGTCGGCGCCGGGCGAGGCGTCGACGCCACACAAACCGGCCTCGGCGACGGCATGGATCTCGCCGCCACCCGCGTACCGGACGTGGTGGCCCGCGGCCTGAAGGGCGTGGGCGAGCGGCACGGTGGGCAGGATGTGGCTGAGCCCGGGGGACGGGATGAACAGGACGCGCATGGCTCTCCTAAGGGGACGGCTCGCGCCGGGCTCTGATCGCCCGGGCGCTGACGTAGTCGTTGTCCTGGTCGAAGCAGAGGACTTGGCCGCTGAGGTAGTCGATCGCGTCGACGTAGGTGTACGGCTGCATGTATCGGCCGGCGCGCACGTCGCGGTAGTGGCGGGCGAGCGGGTGCCGGGCCGAGAAGGAGGCGCCACCGACGACCGTCATGCAGCGATCAACAATGTCTGACGCGAGCTGGTTGACCATGAGCTTCGCGCACTGGAACGGGGTCATCATCCGGCGGCCGCGCTCATCGGCGTCGACCGAGAAGTCGAATGCGAGCTCGTCGGCATTGCGTAGCGCGGCGGCGGCCGACGAGCGCAGTGCGAACAATCGCGCCTCGATCTCGGCGAGCAGCGTCCGGACCGCCGCTCCTGGGTCGACCCGGCGCCGGACGGTCCAGTCGACGGCCACGTTGCGCGCCGCCGACGCGATCCCGGCGTAGATGCCGAGCATGGTGACCGAGCTGACCGTCTGCCCAGCGAGCACCGCGTCCTGGCGGGCACCGACGGCGGCCCTGGGGAGGACGTCCTCCGCTGCGATCGGGCAGTTGTCGAAGACGATGTCGACAGTGCCCGAGCCGCGCATGCCGAGGCCGTCCCAGTTGTCGAGGACCGTGAGGCCGGGCGTCTGGCGGGTCAGTACCGGCGCGGCGAGGCGGAGCGGTTCCTCGTCGACGTGCACCTCGGCGTATACCGCGAAGTGTGTGGCGGCGGGCGCGAGGCTTACCAGGGTCTTGCGACCGTTGAGCAACCAACCTCCGCCAGGCGCCGGAGTCAGCCTGGTCGTGGCACGCGGCGCGTCCTTGACCGCGCCGCAGATGATCGCCTCGCGCTCGCCGACCGAACGCATGAGCCGCTCGGCGAGGGACTGCGCCTCCGGCGCGCCGTAACGCCACTCGTATGTGAGGGTGAGCCCACGGCTGAGCTGCATGTGCAGCGCGAGCGCGACGGACGCGTCGAACTCGGCGAGGGTACGTAGCGCGAGCGCCACGTCGTGCATGTGGCTCACCCCGAGACCGCCCAGTTCGGCGGGAACGGTGGCGGCCAACACCCCCGAGGTGCGAAAGCGATCGAACACCTCGAACGGAAATGTGCCGTCCCGGTCGTGCGCTCCGCTTACCTCCCGCACGTACGGAATGTGCACGGCCAGCAGGTCAAGGAACGCCTGCCCCTCCTTGCTGACCGGTGCCAGCAACTCCCCGGCCGCCGGTGCTCGTACAGGCGTGGTGGTCATCCATGCTCCAGTCTGTGACCGTGTGCGTCAGATGCATCCGACTCTGCTCCGGACGATTTGAGCCTCACTGGAGCGGCATCATCGCCGTCAAGGAGGATTCGAGGGACCAACGCGACGGACGTCCGCCGGCCCGCCGTAGCCCCGGATGGCGCCCCCGAAACCCATCCAGAGCGGAACAGGGAGTCTGTTGCCTGGTATCTCGCCGGGTTGGCCGCCGCCGTACGTGGGCCCGGTCAAGACGATTCAGTCGTCGAGCGTCTTCAACAGTCCAAGCGCGCGCGACTCGATCAGCCGGTAGCCGGCTTCGATCGCCATGCGCAGCGCGGCCTCGGCGTGCTCGCGAGCGACGTCGGGCTGCTCGGTGGCCAGGCACACCGCCGCCAGCCCCACCAGGGCACTCGCCTCGCACCACACGAACCGGGTCTGCCGGGCCAGGTCGAGCGCCAGGCGGTGTTCCTCGGCTGCCTCTGCCGGCCGTTCAGCGGCCAGCAGCACGCGGCCGTAAGCCTCGCGTGCCCACGCCTCGGTGCCGGCGTCGCCGATCTCCTGGGTCAACGCCACTGCTTGTCGCGCGTCGGCGCAGGCGCGTGGTGCGCGGCCGGTCATCGACCACAACAACGCACGTCCGCTGAGTGCCGTCGCCTCACCGTACTGATAGCCCAGATCGCGGTTGGCGACCAGCGCCCGGTCGTACAGCTCCTCGGCGGCTTCCCGGTCTCCACGGTCGCGGCGGATGCCCGCGAGGTCGACCAGAAGCACCGCTTCGTTGTACCGCGAGCCGCTCCGTTCCGCGCAGGCTAGTGCGTCCCGGATGTGCTGGTCCGCCTGTGACAGCGCGCCGAGCTGCCAGTGTGCGAAGCCGAGGTTGGCGAGGGACATGGCCTCACCGCCGTCGTTGCGGTATTGCCGGTTGAGCTCGAGGGATTGTTGGGCGCAGTCGATTGCGGCTCGGGGGTTGCCGAGGCGCTGGTGCACCGCGCTGAGATTGTTCAGCAGGGCCGTGCGTCCCTCCGGCCACCGGTCATGGGCGTTGATGCGGAGGCCGTCGAGGAGGTGTTGGCGGGCTTCCTCGTACCGGCCGGCGGTGACGTGGGCGAGGGCGATGCTCAGGTGCATGCTCGCCTGGGCTGTCAGGTCGTTCGCGGCCTGGGCGGCGGCCAACCCTCCGGTGGCCGCGGACAGCCACTCGGCGCGGCGTCCACGCTGGTGGAACCAGGCGCGTAGGGCGTCGGTGAGCTGCCAGACAAAGCTTGCATGCCCGTGGTCGGCGGCGTGGTTGATCGCCGCGATGACATTGGCTGCTTCTGCGTCCAGCCACGCCGACGCCTCGTCGGCATCGGGAAACGATTGTTGCGGGACCGGCCCGGGGAGCCTGAGGAAGTGGGGGATGAGTTGACGTCCGGCGGCGTCGGCCCTGCTGCGATAGTGCTCAAGCAGACGCTGCCGGGCGTCGTGACGGGTGGTGTCGTCGTCCTCCGTGACGAGCCGGTCCACGGCGTACTGGCGGAGCAGGTCGTGAAACCGGTATCTGTCGGCTCCCTGATGCTCGATCAGGTGTGCGGACGCGAGGGCGCGAAGTGTTCTCGTCGCGATGGGGGGCGCGACCCCCTCGAGCGCGGCGGCGACGTGGGGGGTGAAGCTGCCACCGGGGACCAGCCCGATGTGACGGAACATTCGTTGCTGTGCGGTGGGCAGGGCCCGATACGACATCGCGAAGGCCTTCGTGACCGCGCCCTCGTCGGCACCGTCGACGGTCAGGCTGGTGAGAGGACCGCCCTCGTCGAGTTCCTCGGCCAGTCCGGCGATGCGGGGATGGCCGCTCGTCTGCAGGTTCGCTGCCGCTATCCGCAGTGCCAGTGGCAGGTGCCCGCAGAGGTGGGCGAGGCGGGCCGCGGCGCCGGCCTCGACCCGAACGGCCTCGTCGCCGAGCATCGCCGCCAGCAGCCGTACGGAGTCCGTCGGGCTGAGCACGCCCAGCAGCAGAGATCGGGCGCCGGCCCGGACGACCAGCTCACCGAGCCGGCGACGGCTGGTGATGAGAACGGTGCCGCTGGGCGGGATCAGCGGTATCACCTGGTCAGCGTCACGAGCGTTGTCCAGCACCAGCAGAATCCTGCGGCCGGTCGTCGTCGAGCGGAACAGCGAGACCCGGCCGTCCTGATCGTCCGGAACGACGCGGGGGTCGACACCAAGCCCACCAAGTAGCTGTCCGAGCGCGGCGGACGGTGTGACGGGTGGGCGCTCGACGTCGAAGCCGCGCAGGTCGATGAACATCTGACCGTCGGGGAAGGCCTCACGTACCCGATGCGCCCAGCGCACCGCCAGCGCCGTCTTGCCGACGCCGGGGATTCCGCTGAGAACCCAGACCGTCGTGGCGCTGGGTCCGCCCGGCAGCTGGTCGAGACGAGTCATCTCGTCAGTTCTACCGATGAAACCCGGTACGTCCTGTGGCAGTTCTTCCGGACGGTGCGGGACGCTCGTCAGTGCGTCGTCGCGTTCCGCTGGCAGCACCGGATCACCGCTGAGGATGAGCCGGTGCAGGCGGCTGAGCTCGCGTGACGGTTCCAGGCCGAGATCGTCGTGTAGCCGGGTGCGGAGATTGCGGTAGACCTCCGATGCTCGATCGGCCTGGCCCTCGAGGTACAGGGCTGTCATGAGCTGACCGACGAGGCGATGCCGGTAGGGCTGTCCGGCCACCTGGTCGGACACCTCGCGCACCACTCTCCTGGTGCGACCCAGCCGCAGCAGCGCGTCCGCCCGGTCCTCCGCAGCCGTCCAACGGGCCTCGACGAGACCCGAACAGAGCAGTTGGCGTCCGGAGTCGTCGACGACGTCGAGCAGTGGCTCACCTCGCCACAGGTCCAACGCCTGGTCCAGCAACTCCACGGTGGTGAGATCGGCGGAAGAGCCTGCGGCCTGTTGGACGAGGGCGGAGAAGCGGTGTGCGTCGACGGTCGCCGGATCGGTGTGCAGCCGGTAGGCGCCGCGCTCGCTCAGCAGCTGCGCGGATGCACCGATCTGCCGGAAGGTGGCCCGTAGGCGCGAGACCATGGCCTGCACCGCCGCTCGTGCGCTGGGTGGGGGCGCCTGCGCCCAGATCAGGTCGATGAGCCGGTCCGCAGGTACCGGTCGATTGGCCTCCAGGACGAGCGCCGCCAGGAGCAACCGGGGCTGTCGTCCTCCGATGGCGACGCGGACACCCTCGGACCAGATCTCCACCGGCCCGAGGACCCGAAACTCCATGTGCACTTCCCTGCCGTCGCTGCGTGTGCGGGCCGGCGCGACTCCTCTGCAAGCATTTTGCAAGATCGCTGCATGCGCCGGCCCTGATTATGGTCGAGCCCGCTGACAGTGAGCGGGCGGTACGAGCGTGCGCTTCGGGCGCGGCCAGCACGGGGTGGCCGCGAGCGACGAAGGGTGCGCAGAGTCCGGTGCGCTCATCCGGGGGGCGATGAGCGACGCAATCGCCGGGGTGCGATGCCTGCTGGCCGAGCACAACGATCCACCGGCCGGACGCGCCGCCCACCGGACGGCACCGGCCGGTCATCCAACAGAGGGAGTGCGATGAGAGACCCCCTGGCCCTGCTCAGCGCGACAGTTGTGCTGGCAGCGGCCGTGTTGACCAGTGGCGCCGCGCAGGCGGCGCCCGATTCGGTCGCGGCGCCAGCCGCCGTGGGAGCCGTCGCGCCGCCGCAGACCGAGCCGCGAGTCGCCGCCCCGCCGGTCCCGCAACCGACGCCGTTCAAGGAGGCGCCGCTGCGCACCGCCACCGGCAGGACGGCCGCCCCGCCCGACTTCGGCCCCGGGGAACGCGTGCTCTCGGCGTACCACCGGGGGAAGCTCTCCCGCGACGATGCGGTGCGGTACGGCCTGGGCGCGGTGCGCTCGCCCCGGTCGGTGCCGGCGCACCTTCGACCGACCGGGGCCATCCGCGACCCGCAGCGATATCTGACATACCTGTCGATGTTGGCGGCGAGCGCCGATCCGGAGGCGGCGCGGACGATCGCGCCAGATGTCGCGGTGCCTGCCGGCGCCGCCACGGCCGCCGGCTACGACGACTGCGCCGCCGAACCGTACGACTACCTCGGGGTCACCTATCGCTGCCGGGCGTCGGCCGGCGAATTCCTCGTCCTCTACAACATCGCCGGTGGAGGCAGGCCGGGCATCCCGGCGGACGCCAACCCGAACGGCCGGGCGAAGGCGGTGCAGCATCTGCTGAACGCGCTCTCGATCGCCGTCGACGAGTATCGCGAGATGGGCTACCCGTTGCCCGTGCGGGACGGCAAGCCCTGGGTGCTGGTCTACGGCGTCGACGAGATTCCGATCGTCGGCGGGGTCGGCCTGCCGATCGACGCGCCGTTCGTCCTGCCGTTCGGCTTGAACCAGCAGGCGACCATGCTGGTGCCCAACGGGCAGGACGACTGGGACTACCTGCCGCGGCATGAGCTGTTCCACGTCATGCAGTACCAGTACTGGGACCGGTCCGACGTCGGCCTGGACTACCTGGCCCTCTTCGTGGGCGGCAAGGAGTTCGGCTCGATGAACTGGTGGATGGAGGCCACCGCGGAGTGGGCGACCCGCCAGACCTACGTCCGGGCGCCGTACGTGCCCATCCCCGGCGAGGAGAAGCTGTACGCCCGCAACGTCTACGACGTGCTCAGCAAGCCCGGGGCGGCACTCAACTCCTGGGGCGGGCTGGGCGGCGGTCCGCAGTATGGCGCGTTCCTGCTGCCGACCTATCTCACCGAGCAGGTCGACGCCTCCTTCGTGCGACGCACGTGGGAGAGCATCCGGGACCACGACCATCTGCCGATCGAGGCGATCCGGCACACCGCTGAGGGCTACGGCCTGAACTTCGCGGACATGCTCCTCAACTACCACATCGCCAACTACCGACTGGCCAAGGCGAACGCCGCGCCCGCCCCGACCGTGGACGCCTGGCGGATCTACGGCTACTCCGACTCCGACGCGAGCCTGTGGCGCAGCAACCTCACCGGCGCGAGCGGGACGAGCGACGACGCCCTCGGGGGCGCCAGACCGGCCCGGAAGAGTCACTCGACGCCCGCCGGCACCCAGGCGGAGTACCAGGACATCCTGCGTAAGGGCGGTGCTGTCTACCACGACTTCCGCGCGGTCAGGAACTCCGGCGACGCGAGCTGCGGATACTGCTCGACACTGATGGTGGACACCACCAGGGACGCCAACCGCAGATCTGCCGTCGTCGTCTGGTCGCCGACGGGAAGCACCGGCACGCTGGCGAAGTACCCGAGCATCCACACCGTGCGCCATCCCGACGCGGGTGGACTGATCACGGTGCCGGACTTCGCGTACCCCATGGTGGCCACTCTGGTGACCACCTGGACCGAACTGGACATCCACTCCGCCGACGCGGACAGCAGCCCGAAGACGTTCACCACGAATGTGGAGAGCGTGCTGCCACTCACGGCCCGCTCGTGCGCGCTGCGCCCGCTCTCGGTGCACAGCGTCGAGACCACGGTCGAGCCGGAGGGCGCGTTCAACAGATACGCCGCCAGCACGCCGGACGGCTGGACCGGCGGCGACTCCACGTACTCGGTGAAGCTGCCCGACGGCCGGATCGTCTGGCTGTTCTCCGACACCTGGATGGGCCCGCTCAACAGCGACGGCACCCGCCCGGTGAGCGCCCCCCTGGTCAACAACACCTTCGTCGTGCAGAACGGCGGCAGCCTCACCACCTACCAGGGTGGCACCGCCGGGGCGCCTCGGGCGTTGATGCCGCCGTCCGGACCCGGAAAGTGGTACTGGGTCGGTGACGGCCACCTCTCGGGCGGACAACTTCAAGTCGTGTACCAGGAGTACGAGCGGTTCGGCTCCGGCGCCTGGGACTGGCGGTTCAACCGCAACGTCGTCGCCAACTTCGCCCTGTCCAACCTGCGGACCCCGGTCAGCGTCCGGGAGTTGCCCTCTGCCAGCGGGGTCGCCTGGGGCTCGGGGCTGCTGCCGGCCAGCCGCAGCGGCGACGGCTACACCTACGTCTACGGCGTCGACGACTCCCCGATCAACAAGCAGATGCGCATCGCCCGGGTGTACGGCAGCGACCTCGCCAACGGCACCTGGCAGTACCACACGCCGTGGGGCTGGACGCTCCGCGAGCAGAACTCCCGCAACCTGCTGACCGGCATCGCCAACGAGTACAGCGTCACCCCCTGGGGCGGACAGTTCCTCCTCCTCAGCCAGGACAGCACCGAGGCGTTCAGCGGACAGATCAACGCCTGGACGTCCTGCTCACCGTACGGCCCCTTCACCCAGAAGACCCCGGTCTACCGCATGCCGGAACCCGGCCCCTACGGCAGCTACTGGAACCCCAACGTCATCTCCTACAACGCCCACGTGCACCCCGCGCTCAGCTCCGGTGACACCTTCATCGCCTCCTACAACGTCAACAGCATGGACACCCGTGTCTCCCCGGACGCGGACCACTACCGCGATCCGGGCATCTACCGCCCCCGCTTCTTCCGGTTCGTCCTCGGATAACCACTGCGGTTCCGCCGGGCGTAGGACACGCCCGGCGGAGCCATCGGGCATCACCGGTACCGGTGTGTGCCTCCGAGAGCGCGACCGCGACGTGGGGTCAGCGACCTCGACGACCTGCGGGGCCCCCACGTCGCGGCATGCCTGGGGCCGCCGATGCCGGGCGTGCCGGACCCCGGCCACCCGTACCTGCTCATCGCCGGCGACCTGGCGTCCGCCGACACCGCCGGTCTCGAACCAGGCCTGGTCACCGCCGAGGGCGGGCCGACCAGCCACACCGCGATCCTGGCCCGGACCCGCGGCATCCCGGCCGTGGTCGGCTGTGTCACGTGCGGCTGGCGGCGCCGAACAGGTAGCGCAGCTCGTCCAGCATGACGACCAGCACGCCGACGGCCAGCGCGGCGGCGCCGGCCAGGACCGCCTCGCCGGGGCGTACGGCACCGGCCGGCGCGAGCGCGCCGGCGACGGCACAGGCGACGAGGAACGCGTTGCGCCACACGTGGTGCCGGCCCAGGGGCGCGGCGGTGCGGCCGAAGCAGCGGCAGGTGCCGCCGCCGCGCCGCAGGTTCGCGACGATGGCGGCGGTGAAGGCGAGCAGCAGGGCGCCCGAGGCGAGGAATCCGGCCAGCGGGAACACCGCCAGCAGGACCACGGCGGTGAACTCGGCGGCGACCACGGCCGCGGCGAGCGGGCCGGCGGGCCGGAAGCCCATGTCGCGCACGGAGCGCGTGAACTCGCGGTAGGCGTCGCGGCCGGAGACCTTCCCGACCGCCGCCGCCAGCAGGACCGTGCCGAGCAGCACCCGGCACCCGATCTCGACGTACATCTGTCATCGCCTCCCTCTGACCACGCCGAGGACCGCCTCGGGTGGCACCGCGCCGAAATGCCGCGAGTCCTGGCTGTGGGTGTTGTCGCCCCGTACCGTCACGGCGCCGTCCGGTTCGACCCGGTGCACCCGCTTGACCATCCACGTCAGGTCGGAGGCGGGGACGACGTCGCGGGCCCGGAAGACGACGAGGTCACCGACGGCGGGCGCCCGGCCGACGCGGACGATGAGCCGGTCGCCGTCCCGCAGCGTCGGCGCCATGCTCTGCCCGCTCACCACCACGAGGCGCCAGCGGCGGCGCAGCCAGCCGGTCATGTCGCCGCCAGCTGGTAGCCGTCCGCCTGGAGGCGGAAGAGCCGGGCGTACTCACCGCCGGCCGCCATCAGCTCGTCGTGCGTGCCCGACTCGACGACGCGCCCGGCGTCCAGCACGACGATGCGCCGAGCGTCGCGCAGGGTGCTGAGCCGGTGGGAGATCAGCAGCCCGGTGCGGCCGTGGCGGATCCGGGTCAGCGAGGCGTGCACGCGGGTCTCGGCGTCCGCGTCGAGCCCGGAGCTGGGCTCGTCCAGGATGAGCAGGTCGGCGTCGGCGCGCATCAGGGACCGGGCGAGCGCGACCCGCTGCCACTGCCCGCCGGAGAGCGTCACGCCGGGCTCGCCGTCCTGGCCGGCGAAGGTGCGGCTGAGCAGCGTGGCGTACCCGTGGGGGAGGGCGCGGAGGCGGTCGTGGATCTCGGCGTGCGCGGCGGCCTCGGCGACCTGCTCGGTCGTGTGCGGCAGCCGGCCGATGCCGACGTTCTCCTCGGCGGTGAGGTCGTAGCACATGAAATCCTGGAACACCGCGCCCATCCGCCGGCGCACCGTCTCGATCCGCAGCTCGCGCAGGTCCACCCCGTCCCACGTGATCCGGCCGCGGTCCGGGTCGTAGAACCGGCAGAGCAGCTTGACCAGGGTGCTCTTGCCGGCCCCGTTGAGTCCGACGAGCCCGACGGCCTGCCCGGCGGTGATCGTGAGGTCGACGCCCCGCAGGACCCAGGGGCCGTCCTCGTCGTAGCGGAACCATACGTCCTCGAACCTGATCGCGGTGCGCAGCGGCGGCGCCGGCAGAGTCCCGTCGACCAGGTCGGTGGGGCTGTCGAGGACGGCGACGTAGTGCCGGAACAGCCGCATGGCGGCACCGGCCTCGCCGAGCTGGGCGGCGATGCCGGCCAGGCCGCTGTGCGCCGCGGTGAACGCGGCCAGCAGGAGGGTGAGGTCGCCGAGGCTGAGCCGGCCACGGACCGTGGCGTTCACCGCGAACACCGTCGCGGTGAGGGTCACCGCGGCGCCGGCCAACGCCCAGCACGCCTGCACCGTCGTGGTGTGCCGGGCGGCGGCCAGCTCGATCCCGGCGGCCGAGCGCACCGCGCCGATGAGCCGGTCGTGGAAGAAACGGCCGAGGTGGTAGAGGCGCACCTCCCGGGCGGCGCGCAGGTCGGTCAGCACGGTCTGGAACAGGAACCGGGCCCGGAACAGGCTGGCGCTCTCCTCCACGGCCCGCGCGGTCCGCCGGGACAGTCGCAGTTGGATGAGGAAGTCGGGCACCGCCACGGCGAGCAGGAGCAGACCGGCCGGCGGCCAGAGGGACGTCAGGATCACGGCGAAGCCGCCGATGGTGACGACGTTCTGGGCCACGTCGACCGCGAACATGACGACCACGTACGGCGCCTGGGTGGCGGCCTGCTGGGCCAGCGCCAGCCGGTCTCGCAGGGCCGGCTGCTCGAACGGGCCCAGCCCGACGAAGGTGTTCAGTTTCCGGTACAGCCGCACGTCGGCGGCGATCGTGATCGCGTTCTGCAGGGCCGTGGTGAAGTATCCGGACACCCGGCTGGCGATCGCCGCCAGCGCGCCCAGGACGGCGATCGCCACGGCGTACCAGGTGGCGGTCGACGGGTCGGCCGAGCGGCCCCTGCCGACCTCGTCAAACAGCAGCTTGGTGAACCACGCGACGCCGATCGGGGGCGCCGCGCCGATGACGACGAGGGCGACCGTGGCGGCGAGCGCCCTGCGGTCCGCGCAGCCCAGTCGCAGGGCGGCTCGCAGCGTGGCCACGTCTCAGGCCAGGACCGGAAGCTGGTGGCTGGAGTTGACGACGACGCCGTCGACGACCGACAGCACGGCGGGGAAGCCCTTGACCCCGAACTCCTTCTCCGCCTGGTCCTCGTTGATGGTCGCCGTGTCGAAGTCGGCCAGGCGGGGCGCCATCTCCACCGTGTCCTCCGGCATGCCGATCATGAACACGAAGGTGTCGTGGCGGTAGCGCCGGGCGTCGACGGTGAGGGTGTCCAGGATGGTCTGGCACGGTGGACAGGTGGGGGTCAGCATGACCACCGTGCGCCGACCGCGGTCAGGTCGACGTGCGGGAAGCCGGTGACCTCCAGGCCCGGGGCGGGCAGCACCTCGGGGGCGGCCCCGCCGTCGTGGGCGGTGGCGGTCTGCGTCTCCCGGAGCCGCCGGGCGAGGGCCAGGGTCAGGACGAGGTTGAGCACGGCGACCGCGCCGATCACGGCGATGGCGGCATAGGCGAAACCCGGCATGGGAACTCCTCAACGAGTCAGCGGGGAGTGGGGGCCGCGCCGACGGCGCGGCCCCCGAGGATGAGCCAGGTCAGCAGACGCCGACCTTCTTGGTGTAGCAGATCGGCGACGACGTCGTGACCGAGCACACGCCGGTGCAGGACAGGGTGCTCCGCCGGTAGTAGCGGAAGTACGAACCGCCCGAGCAGTAGCCGTTGGACACCGCGCAGCACGACTGGCCGTGCTCCGGCACGCAGGCGCCGGCCACCTCGCGGCCGAGCACCTTGCTGAGCATCGCGTCGCCGACGCGGTTGATGAGCTTGGTCATGGCAGACCTCCTTGGTGGGTGACTGCCATCACTGTGCTGGGTGCCGCTGCGCGCGCCCTGCGCTCCTACTGCGCGCCGGCTGCGCTCCGCCAACGCGTCAGCGATTCGCGCAGGTCGTCGACGTACGCGGAGTCGAAGTGCTCGAAGATGTGCAGCGCCTCCTCGCCCAGCGCGACGGCCCGGTCGTGCCTGCCGAGGGTGGCCTGCGCCCGCGCGAGCAGGTGCAGCGAGTTCGCCAGCGGGAACGGCTGCCCGACGCCGCGCAGCATCGCCACCGAACTCTCCAGTTCCACCACCGCCCGGTCCGCGTCGCCCTCCTCGAGGTGCGCCTTGCCGAGCAGCCGCCGGGAGATCGCTTCGCCCCACTCGTGACGCAGCTCGTGGAACGCCAGCACCGTACGCCGCAGCAGCCGCCGTGCCGCCTCGCCGTCGCCGGCCGCGAGGTGCGTCGCGGCCAGCGCCTGCTCGGCCGTGGTCACGCTCATCCGATCGCCGAGCCGGCGCGCGCCGGCCACCGCCTGCCGAAGCTGCTCCACGGCTGGCGGCCACTGCTCGGCGTGCCGGTGCAGCAGCCCGATGGTCTCCCGCGCGAGCGCCTCGCCCCACAGGTCGCCGTCGTCGACGAAGACCCGCAGGGCCGCAGCGCAGGCGTCCAAGGCGAACGGGGAGGTGAGCCGGTACTGCCCGTGCTGCATGCCGAGGGCCAGCAGCACGTGCCCGCCGACGCGGCCGACCGGCCAGTGCGCGGCGCACAGCCGCACCATCACCAGCAGCGCGGCGTCCGCCTCCCGCAACCTGCCGAGGTGGCGGCAGCACAGCGAGTAGCCCTGCAGGGCGACGAGGCGGTGCGCCACCCACCGCCCGCGGCCGGCCCGCTGCGCCGCGCGCAGCAGCGGCACGGCTTCGGCGTGCCGGTTCAGCGACCGGTACGCCGTGCCCAGGTGCAGCCGCAGCGACATCCGGGTCGCCGACGGCAGCTCGGCATGGCGGTCGAGCACGGCGCGCAGACAGTCGACCAGCTCGGGCAGGTGTTGGCTGCGCATCGTCGCGAAGTTGCCCATCGTGCAGGCCAACCGCCCCGCCAGGTCGACGGCGCCCAGCCGCAGCAGGTCCTGCACCGCCGCGACCAGGTTCTCCCGCTCCGCCTCGAACCAGTCGACGGCCTCCCAGGCGTCGAGCGCCGGCCCCGCGCCGGCCACCGGCAGGGCCCCGCAGGGCAGCGACGCGTCGGCCCGCTCGGCGTACGCGTGCAGCCGTGCGTACCACGCGACGACCTCGTCGACGGGGACCTCGGTGCGTTCCCGGGCGACGAGCCTGACCAGGTCGTGCATGCGTACCCGGCCGCTGGCGTCGTCGGTCAGCAGGTGGGCCCGGCACAGCTGCTCCAGCAGCGGCTCGGTGGTCTCGTCCCACATGCCGAAGCTGCGCAGCGACGTGCGGCTGAGCACCGCGAGCAGCCGCGCGGCGGGCTGCGGCAACCGCTCGAACCCGACGGTGAAGCTGCTGCGCACGTCGAGCCCGTCGAGGGAGAGTTCGTCGAGGCGGCGTCGCTCGTCGCGCAGCCGCTCGCGCAACCGCGCCACGGTCATCGCCTCCCGCTCGGCCAGCCGCACGCCGGCGATTCGCAACGCCAGCGGCAGGCGACCGCACAGCTCCACGACGTCGGCGGCGGCCCCGGCCTCCCGGTCGATTCGCTCGCCGCCGGCGAGCCCGGCCAGCAGGTCCAGGCCGTCGTCGATCGGCAGCACGTCGACCGGGACGACCTCGGCGCCCGCCAGCCCCGGCAGCGCTCCCGTGCTCGTGACGACAGCGCTGCCGCCGGGCGGCAGCAGCGGACGCACCTGCGCCGCGTCCGCCGCGCTGTCCAACATCACCAGCAAGGTCTGGTCGGCGAGCACGGAGCGGTACAGCGCCGCGCGCTCCTCGGCCGCCGCCGGGATCGCCTCGCCGGCCACGCCGAGGGCGCGCAGGAACGCGCCCAGCACCGTGCCGGGCCGCGCCGGATCCGGGGTGTTGCCGCGCAGGTCCGCGTAGAGGCACCCCCCGGGGGAAGCGGTGCCGGCTCTCGTGGGCCGCGCGCAGCGCCAGCGTGGTCTTGCCCGTTCCCGCCAGCCCGGTCACGACGATCACCTGGGCGACTCCGGCGACCGTCGGGGTGCGCCCCAGCAACGACAGCAGCAGCCCCAGCTCCTTGTCCCGCCCGACGAAGTCACCGGTGACTCCGGGAAGCTGGTTGGGGCGCACCCACCCCCGCGGGGGCGTCTCCTGCTCGCTGCCGAGGATCTCCCGGTGCAGTTGCCGCAGCTCCGGCCCCGGGTCGATGCCGTGCTCCTCCGCCAGCACCCGGACCCCGGCCCGGTACACGGCGAGCGCCTCCGCCTGTCGGCCGCTGCGGTGCAGGGCCACCATCAGCTGGCCACGCAGCCGCTCCCGCAGGGGTCGGTCGCGGACCAGCGTGGTCAGCTCCGGCACGAGTTCCCGGTGCAGACCGAGCGAGAGCAGTGCCTCGGCGCGCAGCTCTGTCGCGTGCTCGCGCAGCTCACGAAGCCGATCGCGCTCGTACTCGACGAGCCGCGACCCGACGTCGACGAACGCGTCGTCGCGCCAGCGCGCCAGCGCCCGGTCGAGCAGCTCCACGGCGCGGCGGGCATCGGCGGTGGCCGCGGCGGCCGCTACCTCGGCGGCGAACTCCGCCGAGTCGACGACCGCCACGGGGTTCAGCTGGTAGCCGGGCGAGCGGGTGAGGATCAGCTCCGGCTTCGCGCCGCGGCGGACCGAGGCGACGACCGCCTGGACCCGGTTGCGCGCCCCCGTGGGCGGATCGTACGGCCAGAGCCCGTCGATCAGGCGGTCGACGGAGACGATGCGTCCGTGGTGGGCCGCCAGGCTCGCGACGAGTGCCCGCTCCAGCGGGGCGAGCGACACGGCCACCCCGTCGACGCTCACCTCGATCCGACCGAGGATGCCGATCCGATACCCACGCACGGCGCAAAACTAGCGCGGTCTGCGCCCTTCGTGACCGCACGTCCGGAACGTTCCCGGCGCGGAAAGCGCTGGTCACGACGTTCCGGCCCGAAGATCGTGACCAGAGCCACTGTCTGCCCGGTCGCGGGGTGGCCGGTCCGACACGGACACCGCGACGCCGGTGGCCTGCCCGAGCCCTGGTGACCTGCGCGTGTCCGACCCTGGCGGGGCCGCCGTCGATTTGCGCGGGACCAGTGAGCTACTACTCCTTGCTAGTAGTTGCCCTATGATGGCGACCGCGTCAGGTCGGAGCGATGGGCGCCGGGTCCATGTCTTCTCGACGGAGGGTTCAGCAGTGCCTTTCTCGCGGCATGCCCAGGTGGCCTGACGGTGTCCGCCACATCGACGAGGTCTTCCCGGCGCAGGTTGCCGATGCGTGGCGTGGCACGGTGGGTGCTGCTGGTATGGCTGGCGTGGTGTCCAGCCCTGTTCGTGGTGCTCGGGTTCGCCTCGCCGGCCGCCGCGCACTTCAAGCTGGTCAAGGCCGTGCCGGCCGACGGCGCGCGGGTGAGTGGCGCTGTCGGAGAGGTCCGGCTGACGTTCAGCGCGCCCGGCACGCCCACCGGGGCCGGTTTCCGGCTTTCCCGCGACGGCGAGGCCGTTGCGGTGACCAGTCACACCCCGGACGGGGGTCGTACGTGGCTGGTGCACCCGGCCGCCCCGTTGACCGGCGGGGAGTTCGCGCTGCGGTGGAGTGTCGCCGCCCCTGATGCTCACCCGCTGACCGGCGACGTGGCGTTCACTGTGGTTCCGTCGGCTGCGGCACCCGGGGCGACGGCCACGCCCCGGCCCACCGCCGGTCCGCCCGGGCATGCCGGTCACGGTGTGCCAGGACTGCCGTCGGCGTCGCCGTCGGCCCATGCCGGCGGGCACGCGGTGGGTCATACCGCTGACGCCGAACAGGGGACGGTGCGGTTCGTCGGCGTGGCGGGCCGGTGGCTGTCCTACGGGGCGACCCTGCTCGGTGTCGGTGGTCTGGTCTTCGCGTTGACCACGCTGGTGGGAACGCGCCGCGACATCCAGCTGGTCCAGGTCTGGGTGCGGGCGGCCGGGCTGACGGTGGCAGCCGGCGCGGTGCTCGAACTCGCGGCGCTGGCGGCGGTGTTCAGTGCCGATGGTGGTCTCGCCTCGGCGGCCGGCACACAGGCGTTGACCGCGCTCAGTCGTACACCGGTGGCCGCCGGCCTGGGTCTGCGGCTCGCCGGCGCGGCCGGGTTGCTCGTGGCCGGGTCCTTGGAGGCGGCGTTGATCCGGGGCCGGCACGCGGTCGGCCGGCACGCCGCAGCGACCGTCGCCGGTATCCCGACCGACCCTCAACCCCTGGTCGTGCCCACCGTCGGCGAAGCGCACGACGACGACGCGCACCGGGTCCGGGCGCGCGCGGTCCGGCCCGTGCTTCTGGGTGTCACCGTGGCGCTGCTGGTGGGTTCGTTCCTGCTCGACGGGCACACCGTCACCGCGCGACCGCGGATGATCGTCGTGGCGGCGGACGTCGCGCACACTCTCGCCGCAGCCGTGTGGGTCGGTGGGGTCCTGCTCCTGGCCGCGCTGCTGCTGGGGCGTGCACGTCTCGGTGCGCCGACCGGGGCCGCCGAGATGGCGGTGCGGTTCTCCGTGCCGGCCACGGCGGCGGTGACGTTGACCGGAGTCGCCGGCGTCGCGTTGACCGTGGCGATCCTGGACCGGCCGGGTCACCTGGTGAGCACCAGTTGGGGGCGGGTGCTGCTGGTCAAGGTCGCGTTGGTGGCGGTCGTCGCCGTCATCGGGCTCTACAACAGCAGGCGGGTGGTACCCCGGTTGGACGATCCCGTGCCGGGCGGCACGCGTCGCCTGCGTCGCACGGTGCTGGTCGAGGCGGTGCTGATGGTCGCTGTCCTGCTGGTCACCGCGATCCTGGTCAACGCCGGCACGTAGGCAACGCCCACCGGACGCACGGCCGCGTGTCGCGGACGGGATTGCGGGGGTTACAGGCAGAACAGGATGCCGGCGGCCACGCCGACGACCAGGGGTGCGGCCAGGGTGGCCGAGGCGAGCGCGGCGCGGGCGAGCACGTTGCGGCGGTCCGGCCGGTACCCCTGAAGGCGTTGGAGTCGGATGGCCACCTCGGCGCCGGCCATCGACAGCGCCGACGGTGGGTGCGGCGCGCCGGCGAAGGTCAGCAGCGCGTCGCGTACGGCGCTCGGGCCGCACTCGCGGACCGCGGCGGCATCGGCGCGCAGTTCGACGAGCAGGCGTACGGCCGAGGGCGCCTGCCGGGTCAGCGGCAGCCACGGTACGGCCGCCGCGAGCCCCTCCACTGCGCCGACGAGGAGGTGGTGGCGCTCGCGCAGGTGGGCGCGTTCGTGGCTGAGCACCGCGGCGAGCTGCTCTGCCGGCAGGTCACCGGCGGCGCTGGCCAGGACCGTGAGTCCGCGGGATCCGCCGATGCTGTACGCCATCGGGGTCGGGTGTGGAATCCACAGCACCGCCTCACCGGACGCAGGCGGCCCGCCGGCGAGCGTGAGCAGGTCGGCGTGGGCGCGACGGGCGCGGTGGGCGCGGTAGGCCCGCTGGGTGCAGGTCATGGTGAAGCGGGCGAGCACGGTCAGCAGGAGCAGGGCTCCTACCGCCCCGACGACCTCGTCGACGGCGGCCGGCCGGCTGGGTTGGGCCCAGTGCCAGCAGACGCGAGCGAGGTCGTGCAGTGCCCACTGCCGGGTGCTGCCCGGGGCGAGGAGCATCACGGTGGCCAGGAGAAAGGTGGCGATCATCGCGACGAGCAGGCCGAGCCAGCCGAGCAGCATCGCGACGGGATCGGCGACATGCCGGAAGCACCACCGCAGCGCGGCGGGACCCCACCAGGCCACGGCCGCGGCGCCGGTGACGAGGGCGAGCGCGAGGCTCACGCCTCGGACTTCCGCTCGTCGAGGACCCGCCGCAGGATGTGCAGCTCGTGGTCGGAGGCGGACCGGGCGAAGTGCATGAGCACCAGGTCGGGATGGCTGCTCGTCTCGATGACCCGACGCAGGGTGCGCGCGGTGATCTCCTCGCGGGTGCCGGCGGCGCGATAGCGGTAGGCCTTGCCGTCCTTCTCGCGAACGGCCCAGCCCTTACGGTGCAGGTTGTCCAGCACGGTGAGGACGGTCGTGTACGCCAGCGCCCGCTCGGTGGTCACCGCGTCGAGGACGTCGCGCACGAGCATCGGATCAGAGGCACGCCACAGCACGTCCATGACGGCCGATTCGAGTTTGCCCAGTTCCGCCACGTGCCCTCCTTCGTGTCGCTCAGGGTACGCGAGGCGACGCGGCGGAGTCACCGCGCGGCGGTGCGGCCGGTTCCGACGCCAAGACCGGAACCGGCCGCACCACGCCGGCTACAGGCGGTCGAGGATCTTCTGCAGGGTCTGCACCTCGGTGGCCTGATCCGCGGCGATCTTGGCGGCCAGCGCCTTGGCCTCGGGGTTGCTGCCGTCGGCCTGCTCGGTCCGGGCCATGTCGATGGCGCCCTTGTGGTGGGCGATCATCATCTCGGCGAACATCTTGTCGAACGCGGGGCCCTTCGCCGCGGCGAGGTCCGTCATCTGCTGCTCGGACATCATGCCGGGCATCCCCGCGTCCATCCCCGGCATGCCGTGCCCGGGCGTGGCGCTCGTGCCGGGCATGCTGTGGTCGCTGGGCAGGTCCGTGGGCTTGCCCCAGGCCGTGAGCCACCCCTTCATGGTGGCGATCTCCGGATCCTGCGCCGCCTTGATCTTTGCGGCCAGGTCCTTCAGTTCGCTGTCGCTCGCGCGCGTCGGGGCCAGGTCGGCCATGGCGACGGCCTGCTGGTGGTGCGGGATCATCATCTGGGCGAACATCACGTCCGCGTCGTTGGCGTTGGCGGTGGCCGAGGACGAGGCGCTCGGCGTGGCACTGCCGGCGTCGTGCGTCATGCCGCCGGCGTCGTCCGCGCCGCCGCAGGCGGCGACGGTGAGCAGGGCGGACAGGGCGACGCCCGCGAGGGCGGCGCGACGCAGGATGGTTGGCGTCATCTGGTACGTGGTCCTTGTCGTGAGGTGGGTCGGAACAGGGCCGTCGGTCCGGGCGAGGCGCCGGACCGGGGTCTGCTCACGTGCGCAGGACCGTGACGGCTCGCAGTCGCAGCCCGATGGGCCGGCGGGGTGGACCTCGATCCGGGCTGATCACCCGCCGGCGGTGGCCGGTCGGCGTGCGTGCGCCGCGATGGCGGGACCGCAGCAGGGACAGGACGCCGAGGATCAGGGCGCCGCCCAGCACCGCCAGGCACACGGTGAACGCGTGCTCCCCGCCCCGGTGTCCGGGCGAGCCGTCGGGTCCGTGTTCGGCGGCGGGCGCGGCGGCGCTCCGGTGGGCGGTGCTCGCGTGGGCGGCTCCGGGTTCGCCCGGGTGGCCGAGGGTGTGCATGCCGAACACGCCGAGCGTCACGGCGACGAGCAGCGCCAGCCGCAGCGGCGCGCGCGCCGGTGGACGCCCCACCCTCACCTGTCGCATCCCACCCCCAGAGGTCGGCCGCCCCGACATCCTCTTCTACTACAACCGCATAGTAGAAGGATTATCACGGCGGCTCGGCACGGGGCTGGCGTTTACCCGGATTCAGCTTTGTCGTGCCTGGCCCGACCGGTGCGGCACCGGTCAGGCCGTACCGGGACCGTCAACCGGCGCGGCGGGCCAGGCCTCCCATCTTCACCGCGGTGAACACCGCGGCGGCCAGCGCCACGTCGGAGAGCAGCATCAGCCCGATGGCGTAGGAGCCCTGCGACCCGTACACCCAGCCCATGATCAGCGGCGGCACGAACCCGCCGAGCCCGCCGGCGGCCCCGACCAGCCCGGTGACCGCGCCCACCTGATCGGCGGGGGCGACCTTGCCGACCAAGGCGAACACCGCGCCGCTGGCCGCGCCGAGCAGCACCGCCATGCCGAGCAGCGCGACCGTGGCCACCGGCATCAGGGCCGGCTGGAAGGCCTGCACGACGGCGAACCCGGCCACCCCGGAGAAGCACCACACCAGCACCGGCACGGGGTGTAGCCGGTCGGAGAGCCAGCCGCCCACCGGGCGGGCCAGCACGGCGAGCACGACGAACCCGGCGGTCCGCAGCGCACCGTCCGCGGCACTGAGCCCGTAGGCGGTGCGCAGGTACGCCGGCAGGTACACGCTGAAGGCCACGAACCCGCCGAACCCGACCGCGTACAGGAAGCACAGCTGCCAGGTGACGGTCAGCCGGGCGACGCCGGCGAGCCGCTGCCAGGCCGACCCGGTGGGCCGGGCCGGGCCCGGCGCGTCGCGCAGCAGCAGGAACGACAGCACCGCGTACGCCGCCAGGATCGCCGCTACCAGCAGGAACGGGGCCCGCTCCCCGTAGGCGTCGGCCAGCCGGACGGTGGTGAAGTTGGCGATCGCGGTGCCACCCATGCCGACACCGAACACGCCGATGGCGAAGCCGCGCCGGGCCGGCGGATACCAGCCGGACACCAGCGGGACGCCGACGGCGAAGGCGGTGCCGCCGATGCCGAGGAAGAAGCCGGTCACGATCAGCGCCGGGTAGGAGGAGACCGTGGTGAGGGTCAGCACCGGCACGATGGTGGCGACGGTGACCAGCGGGAAGACTACCCGGGCCCCGTACCGGTCGGTGAGCGCGCCGACCGGGATGCGGCCCAGCGAGCCCACGATCACCGGCACCGCGACGAGCAGGGACTGCGCGGCGAAGCCGAGCCCCAGCCGTTCCTTGATGCCGGGGCCCAGCGGACCGAGCAGGGCCCATGCCCAGAAGTTCACCAGGAAGCCGAGGGTGGCCATGGCTAGCTGGAGGGCGGCGCCGGAGGTGGCCTCGGGACGCCCGACCGGGGCGGTGGACCCGGCTTGCCGGTCACGGATGCTGGTCATCGTTCAACTCCGTCGGGATCGTCGTGCTGCTGTCGCGGCGTCAAAGGGGAATGCGGCGGTCCGCTTCACCGGTACGAGCCTCGCTCGAGCCAACCCACCCCGGCAGGGCCGGAAGACCCGGCCCAGGAGGACGTCCCACCTGCCACGGCAGGGTGAGCAGACCGACCGGGGTGCCGGGGCGCCAACCGGGCGGCACCACGGCCAGCGCGTCGGCGTCCGCCGCCGCGCCCAGGTATCCCGGGTGCGCCCCGTCGACCAGCCGCAGGCCCGGCGCGCCGCGCCGGACCGGCACGATCCGGGTGTTCCGCTCGTCGAGGCGCAACGGATCGGTGAGGACGGCGGTGTCCAGATCGGCCGGCGGCCGTCCGGCCAGCCCGGTGAGCAGCGGGTCGATCAGGGTGAGCGCGGCGACCAGCGCCGCGTACGGGTTGCCCGGCAGGCCGACGATCCAGCGGGCCCCGGCCTGGGCCAGGACCTGTGGGTGCCCGGGCCGGCACCGCACCCCGTCCACGTGCGCCACGGCCCCGAGGTGCCGCAGCGACGCGTGCAGCCCGTCCGCCGGGCCGACGGAGGACGCCCCGCAGACGACCGTCACGTCGGCGTCTCGCGTGCTGTCCGCGATCGCCCCGGCGAACCAGTCGGGCTGGTCGCCGACCATCCGTGGACCGAGGAGGTCCGCTCCCCAGGCGGACAGCAGCGGGGCCAGCATCGGGCCGATCGCGTCCCGGACCCTGCCCCACGGGGGACGGCCGGCGTGGACCACCTCGTCGCCGCTGATCAACAGGCGGGCCCGGGGTCGGGCCCGGACGGTGAGGTGGTCGAGGCCGACGCTCGCGGCCAGCCCCAGCACCGCCGGCGTGACCGGCGAACCCGCGGGCACCAGTTCCTGACCGCGGGCGGCGTACTCGCCCGCGCACCGGATGTGCCGACGGTCGCCCGGCACCGCCCGCAGGACGTCACCGATCCGGTCGGCGATCTCGTAGGGCACGACCCGGTCCGCCCGGCCCGGGACGGGAGCGCCGGTGGCCACCTCTACGGCGGTCCCCTCGACCAGGGGCGCGACGGCGTGGGTGCGACCGGCCAGGATCTGGCCGACCACCCGCCACGGGCCCGGACCGCGCACCGCGTATCCGTCCATCGCGGAGTTGTCGAACCCGGGCAGCGGGACCGCCGCGACAAGTGGCGCCGCGAGGGTCCGGCCGGCGGCGGAGGCCAGCGGTACCGACTCCGCGGGCAGGGGAGCGGGGAGCCGGTGGGCCAGCGCCCGCGCCGCGGCCCACTCCGTCGCGGGTCGGGACGAATGGTGACTGCCGGTGTGGTGCGGTGCGGTGGTCACCGGCGTGAGCGGGTCCGACCGCCGCGCGGGGTGGGCAGCCGGGGCGGCCCCTCCCATCCGGGACGGGTCGGCCGCAGTCCGGGCCGGTCGTCCCGGCTGCGGTAGACGACGTAGGGGCGGGTGGCGTAGCCGACCGGAGCGCTGAACGCATGGACGAGGCGGGTGAACGGCCAGAACGCGAAGAGCGCGAAGGCGGCCAGGATGTGGATCTGGAAGCCCACCGGGACGCCGGCCATGATCTCGGGGTCCGGGCGGAGGTAGAACAGCGACCGGAACCACGGGGAGATGGTCTCCCGGTAGTCGTAGCCGGGGCCGGCGACGTTGGCCCGCACAGTGGCCCAGAGGCCCAGCACGATCACCCCCGCCAGCACCACGTACATCGCCTTGTCGTTGCGGGTGGTGGCGGCGAAGACCGGCCCGGTCAACCGGCGGCGGGCGATCAGGATGCCCAGCCCGATCAGGGTGCAGAAGCCGGCCACCGTGCCGATGAACACGGCCATGAGGTGGTAGGTGTGCTCGGTGACGCCGACCGCCTCGGTCCAGGACTTCGGGACCACCAGGCCACCGATGTGTCCGATCAGGACCATCAGCACTCCGAAGTGGAACAGCGGGCTGCCCCACCGCAGGATGCTGCTCTCGTAGAGCTGGGAGGATCGGGTCGTCCAGCCGAACTTGTCGTAGCGGTGGCGCCAGATCAGGCCGCCGACGAGGATCGCGATCGACAGGTACGGGTACACCACCCACAGCAGGATGTTCATCGGCGTCCTCCAGTCGTGTCGACCAGTCCGAATGGTTCGAGTCCGACCTGCTCCACCGGCGGCCCGGTGCGGGCCAGCCGGGCGGCGGCGGCGATGTCCCCGGGCTGGGCGGGCGGCAGCATCTCCCGGACGGCGGCGACGGCCTGCCGGTATATCGACTTCTCCCGCCCCAGCGCCTCGACCAGCAGGTCGAGGCCGACGCGGTTCTCCCGCAGCAGCCGCCACCCCTCGTCGTCGGCGGCGGCCAGGTCGAGGACGGCGGGCAGGAAGTCGGGCAGCTCGCCGTCGACGACGGTCAGTCCGGCCGCCTTGTACGCGGCGGCGAAGTCGACCAGCGCCTCACCCCGGCGACGGGTGTCGCCGCAGGTGTAGTACGTCAGGTGCAGGCAGCAGCGGCGCCGGAAGTCGAACACCTCCACGTAGGCGGTCCGCAGGTCGACCGGCGCGGCGGCTTCCCGGTGGGCGACCACCTCGCGCAGCGGCCGGGCGACCTCGGCCGGCAGGCCGTCGAGCGCGGCCCGCACGGTGGGCAGCGCTGCGAGAACCTCCTCTTCGGGATAGCGCAGCAGCAGGGACGCCGCGCGGGCGGCCACCGCCCGCCAGGTCGGCCGGCTCACGGGTTACCTCCGTCGACGGGTGCGGATTCGCGGCTGCGGGGCGGGAAGAGGCCCTTCGGGCTGCCCTTGCCGTCCCAGTTGAGCAGGTTGACCCGGCGGGGTTCGTCGCCCGGGTCGGTGAAGTCCTCCGCGGTCTGCCGGTCGCGCAGCATGTGGAAGGTCTCCACCTGGACCGGCACCGGCGTGCCGGAGGACTCCCCGAAGGGCCCCTGGCCGTACGGGCCGCCGCCGCCCATCCCGGGGCCGCCCTCGTAATCGAGGCTGCACTCGGTGGCGATCTTCTCCAGCCGGTGTGCGTCCTCGGCGTGCGCGGCGGGGATGACGTACCGCTGCTCGTACTTGGCGATGGCGAGCAGCCGGTACATCTCGTCCATCTCCGCGCCGGTCATGCCGACCGCGGCGGCGATGGACTCGTCGCGCTCCTCGCCCAGGTTGATCCGGCGCTGGTAGGCGCGCATCGCGGCGAGCCGGTTCAGCACCCCGCGCACCGGCTCCGGGTCGCCGGCGGTGAAGAGCTCGGCGAGGTACTCCACCGGGATGCGCAGCGCGTCGATGGCCCCGAAGAGGTTGCCGGCCTCCTCCGCGTCGTGGCCGGTCTCGCGCAACGCGTCGGCCACCGGCGACAGCGGCGGGATGTACCAGACCATCGGCATGGTCCGGTACTCCGGGTGCAGCGGCAGCGCCACCTCGTAGCGCATGATCAGGTCCCAGATCGGCGAGCGCTGCGCGGCGTCGATCCAGTCGTCCGGGATGCCGGCCTCGCGGGCGGCGGCGACCACGGCCGGGTCGTGCGGGTCGAGGAAGACCGACCGCTGCGCGTCGTACAGGTCGTGTTCGTCGGCGATGGCGGCGGCCTCGGCGACGCGGTCGGCGTCGTAGAGCATCAGTCCGAGGTAGCGCAGCCGCCCCACGCAGGTCTCGGAGCAGATGGTGGGCTGGCCGATCTCGATGCGCGGGAAGCAGAAGGTGCACTTCTCGGCCTTGCCGGTGCGGTGGTTGAAGTAGACCTTCTTGTAGGGGCAGCCGGTCACGCACATCCGCCAGCCCCGGCAGCGGTCCTGGTCGACCAGCACGATGCCGTCCTCGGCCCGCTTGTAGATCGCCCCCGACGGGCAGGAGGCCGCGCAGGACGGGTTGAGGCAGTGCTCGCAGATGCGCGGCAGGAAGAACATGAAGGTCTTCTCGAACTCCTGCTTCACCTGGCCGGAGACCTTCGCCAGCACCGGGTCACCGGCGGCGATCTCGTTGCCGCCGGCGAGCGAGTCGTCCCAGTTGGCGCTCCAGGTGATCTTCGTATCCTGGCCGGTGAGCAGCGACTTCGGCCGGGCCACCGGGGTGTCCTCGCCGGCCGGCGCGTTGATCAGGTGCTCGTAGTCGTACGTCCACGGCTCGTAGTAGTCCTGCATGGACGGCAGCTTCGGGTTGGCGAAGATGCTGAACATCTTCTTCACCCGGCCACCGGAGCGTGGCTTGAGCTTGCCGGAGCGGGTCCGCACCCAGCCGCCCTGCCAGCGCTCCTGGTTCTCGTAGGTGCGCGGGTAGCCCTGCCCGGGGCGGGTCTCCACGTTGTTGAACCAGACGTACTCGACGCCGGAGCGGTTGGTCCACGCCTGCTTGCAGGTGACCGAGCAGGTGTGGCAGCCGATGCACTTGTCGAGGTTCATCACCATCGCCATCTGTGCCATGACCCGCATCAGTACTGCACCTCCTGGGAGCGGCGGCGGATCACGGTGACCTCGTCGCGTTGGTTGCCGGTCGGGCCGAGGTAGTTGAACGCGAAGGACAGCTGCGCGTACCCGCCGATGAGGTGGGTGGGCTTGACCAGCAGCCGGGTCAGCGAGTTGTGGATGCCGCCGCGCCGGCCGTTGGTCTCCGACTTGGGCACGTCGATCACCCGTTCCTGGGCGTGGTACATGTAGACCGTGCCCTCGGGCATCTTGTGCGTCACCACGGCCCGGCAGACCACCACGCCGTTGCGGTTGACCGCCTCGATCCACTCGTTGTCCCGGACGCCGATCTTCGCCGCGTCGGCCTCGCTCATCCACATCGTCGGGCCGCCCCGGGACAGCGTGAGCATGATCAGGTTGTCCTGGTACTCGGAGTGGATGGACCACTTCGAGTGCGGGGTGAGGTAGCGGACGGTGATCTCCAGCTCCCCGTTGTGGCCGAGTCTCGGTTCGCCGAAGAGCTTGTGCATGTCCAACGGCGGCCGGAAGATCGGCAGCGCCTCGCCGGCCTCGTGCATCCAGTCGTGGTCGAGGAAGAAGTGCTGCCGGCCGGTGAGCGTGTGCCAGGGCTTGAGCCGCTCGGTGTTGATGGTGAACGGGGAGTAGCGGCGGCCGCCGTGCTCGCTGCCCGACCACTCCGGGCTGGTGATCACCGGCACCGGGCGGGACTGGGTGTCGGCGAAGGTGATCTGCTTGCCCTCGTGCTCGGCAGCCAGGTCCGCCAGGCGTACCCCGGTGCGCTTCTCCACGTCCCGGAAGCCCGCGGTGGCGACCCGCCCGTTGGTGGTGCCCGACAGCGCCAGGATCGCCTCGCAGGCGTGCGTGTCCTTCGCCAGCGACGGCCGCCCGTCCGCGGCGCCGCCGCGCACCTCACCGTTCTTGTGGCGCAGATACTCGACCTCCGGCCGCACGTCGACCGAGAAGCCCTTGCCGGTGGTGCCGAGGGTGTCCATCAGCGGCCCGAGCGCGGCCATCTTGTCGGCGATCGCGCCGTAGTCCCTCTCGACCACCACCAGTTTCGGCATGGTCCGGCCCGGCACCGGGGTCTCCCCGGTCGCCGCCCAGTCGCGGACCCGGCCGTGCGGGGTCGCCATCGCGTCCGGGGTGTCGTGCAGCAGCGGCGCCGCGACCAGGTCCTTGCGTACGCCCAGCCGCGGCCCGGCGAGCGTGGAGAACGCCTTCGCGATGCCGTGGAAGGCGTCGAAGTCGGTCCGGGTCTGCCACGGTGGGTTGATCGCCGGGGTGAAGGCGTGCACGAACGGGTGCATGTCGGTACTGCTCAGGTCGTGCTTCTCGTACCAGGTGGCGGCGGGCAGCACGATGTCGGAGAAGAGCGTCGTGGAGGTCATCCGGAAGTCCAGGCTCAGCAGCAGGTCGAGCTTGCCCTCCGGGGCCTCCTCCCGCCAGGTCACGTCCTTGGGCCGCAACTCCTCCGGCGCCTCCTCGGCGCGCAGGTTCGCGTCGGTGCCGAGCAGGTGCCGCAGGAAGTACTCGTTGCCCTTGGCCGACGAGCCGAGCAGGTTGGCCCGCCAGACGGTCAGCACCCGTGGCCAGTTCTCCGGCGCGTCCGGGTCGGTGCAGGCGAACGTCACGTCGCCCTCGCCGAGCCGCTCGGCCACCCAGCCCGCCGGGTCGTCCGGCCGGGCGGCGAGAGCCTCGTCGGCCAGGTCGAGCGGGCTGCGGTCGAAGGTGGGCATCGACGGCATCCACCCCGAGCGGGCCGACTGGGCCAGCAGGTCCATGGTGTGCTTGCCGGCGAACGCGCCGGTGCCGGTGGGGGAGGAGACCACGTCGGCGGAGTAGGTGTCGTAGCGCCACTGGTCGGTGTGCACGTACCAGAAGGCGGTGCCGATCATCTGCCGGGGCGGGCGGACCCAGTCCAGGCCGAACGCGAGCTGGGCCCAGCCGGTCGCCGGGCGGCACTTCTCCTGCCCCACGTAGTGCGCCCAGCCGCCGCCGTTGACCCCCTGGCAGCCGGTGAGGGTGACCAGCGCCAGGATCGCCCGGTAGGTGGCGTCGGAGTGGAACCAGTGGTTCGTGCCGGCGCCGAGCAGGATCATCGACCGTCCGCCGGAGCGGTCCGCGTTGTCGGCGAACTCCCGCGCGACCCGGGCCACCTGCGCCGCCGGCACCCCGGTGACCGGCTCCTGCCACGCCGGCGTGTACGGCGCCTCGACGTCGTCGTACCCGGTCGGCCACTGGCCCGGCAGGCCGTCGCGGCCCACCCCGTACTGGGCCAGCACCAGGTCGAAGACGCTGGTCACCAACTGGCCCCGCACCGTGCGGGTCGGCACGCCCCGGCGCAGCGCCTGCGGGGTGTCGGTGTCGAACCGAGGCAGCTCCACCTCCACCGCGTCGCCCGCCCCGAGGCAGGTCAGCGCCGGCTCCAGGTCGCCCAGGTCCAGGTTCCACTGGCCCTGCTGCTCGCCCCAACGGTGGCCGAGGCTGCCCCGCGGCACGGCGGGAGCGTCGGTGGCCGAGTCCCAGAGCACCGTCCGGAAGGCCGCCTCCTTGTCCGTCTCGCCCAGGTCGTCGGCGGTGAGGAACTTGCCCGGCCGGTACGCCCCGTCGGCACCCGGCTCCAGGGTGACCAGGAACGGCAGGTCGGTGAACCTGCGGACGTAGTCGACGAAGCGTGGGGTGCGCCGGTCGACGAAGAACTCCTTGAGGATGACGTGCCCCATCGCCATCGCCAGGGCGCCGTCGGTGCCCGGCTGGGCGGGCATCCACTCGTCGGCGAACTTGACGTTGTCGGCGAAGTCGGGGCTGACCACCACGACCTTCTGCCCCCGGTAGCGCGCCTCGGCCATCCAGTGTGCGTCCGGCGTGCGGGTCACCGGGACGTTGGAGCCCCACATGACGAAGTAGGAGGCGTCCCACCAGTCCCCGGACTCGGGCACGTCGGTCTGGTCGCCGAAGACCTGCGGGGAGGCCACCGGCAGGTCGGCGTACCAGTCGTAGAACGACAGCATCGAGCCGCCGAGCAGGGACAGGAACCGGGCGCCGACGGCGTGCGACACCATCGACATGGCCGGGATGGGAGAGAAGCCGGCGACCCGGTCCGGGCCGTACTCGGCGATCGCGTGCACGTGCGCGGCGGCGACCATCTCCTGCGCCTCGTCCCAGGTGATCCGCACCAGGCCGCCCTTGCCGCGGGCCTTCTGGTAGCGGCGGCGTCGTTCCGGGTCGGCCTGGATGTCCGCCCACGCGGCCACCGGATCACCGAGGCGCCCCCTGGCCTCCCGGTACATCTCCACCAGCACGCCCCGCGCGTACGGGTAGCGCACCCGGGTGGGGGAGTAGGTGTACCAGGAGAAGGCGGCACCCCGGGGGCAGCCCCGAGGCTCGTACTCCGGCCGGTCCGGTCCGACGCTCGGGTAGTCGGTCTGCTGCTGCTCCCAGGTGATGATGCCGTCCTTGACGTACACCTTCCAGGAGCACGAGCCGGTGCAGTTCACCCCGTGCGTGGAGCGCACCACCTTGTCGTAGGACCAGCGGTCCCGGTAGAAGGCGTCCGCCTCCCGGCCGCCGATCTGGTGCAATGTCCGGCCGTCGGCGGAGACCTCGGCCCGGCGTACCAGGCCGCCCACCGCCAGCAGCGCCCGCCCCGCACTATCGGTGGCTCGCGACATACGCCTCATTCCTTCGATAGATGGCCGTACTGCCCCACGTTCTCGGCAGATGCGCCGGAGCGCAACCCCGAGCGAGGGCGTCCTGGCCATGGTGCCGACGTACAACCTCGGGAAACCGGGCCGAAAGTCCCGAGATCATCGGCTTTGTACCTGCGGGTCCGTGGCGGGACTTCGGGCCCGGTCGGGCGGTCACCGGCGGGGCACGGAGCGGGGCCCGGCCGTCTCGGTGCCACCCTGACGGAGATCGCCGGGCAGGTCCGGGACCGGGGGCCACTGTGGAGCGTGCTCTTCCTGGTGCCGGCCGGGTGGGGCGCCGCGCTGGGCGGCCGCGACGCGGGCAGACCGAGGACGTGCTCGACGCTCTCTACGACCTCGGCGAGACCGTGCCGGTCAAGACCACCGAGGCGCACCGCCGGTAGCCGCGGGGCGGCGTCGGCAGCGGCCGACATCCGGGCCGGCTCACCTGGCTGCCGCCTCCGCCGGGGTGATCCGGTCCCAGGCCGGGATCGGCAGCGCGATCACCGCGGCCGGGAAGAGACCGTGCTCCTCGTTGTCGATGTGCCGGTGGAGCCGGTCCAGGGCGGCCAGCACTGCGGGCCAGTCCGGGTCGGCCCGGTCGACGCCGCCGAGCACGCCGTGGATGTCGTCGTGCTCCGCGCAGAGCTTCGCCACCGCCCCGGCCAGGCTGCCCTCGGCCCGCAGCTCCACGAAGAGGCCGTCCTCCTCGGTGGAGGTGTGCGGCATCAGCAGCGCCAGCAGCGCGTCCAGCGCCACCAGGGCGTCCGGGCCGGCGGCCCGCACCGCGCCGCGCAGCCGGCCGGCCGCGTTCGCGATCGCCTCGTGCTCGGCCGAGAGCCGGCCGATCAGCGGGAACTCCCGACAGCCGCAGTAGTTGCACACTTCGTCTCCTGACCACGAGGGTGGGCGACTCCATCGTGCGCACCGGCAACCTCCGTCAGCAGGGCCGGACGGCCCGGTACGCCGGGACGGCGGGCCCTGATCCCCACCGCCCTGGCACCGACAGACTGCTCAGACCGTCACCGGCCGGCGGGAGAGCCGGATCTGCCACACGTCCGGCCCGTCCTGCAGCCACTCGCTGGTCATGCCGTCGCCGTAGCGGGCTGCGACCTCGGCCAGCAGCGGGCGGGGTGCGTGCGGGGCGACCAGCACCAGCGCTCCACCGGCCGGCAGCGCCTCCAGCGCCGCCAGCACCCGCGCGTGGCGCTGGTCGTGCGGGAGCTGCCGGACGTCCAGCCGGGGATCGATGGTCAGGGTCGGGGCCGGCGCGTCGGCCGGTGCCCGGTCACCACCGCAGCCGCAGCCACCCCCGCCGCAACCGCCGCCATTCGAGCCTTCCGAGGAGCCGAGCAGATCGTGCATCCCCTCCAGCAACTTCGCCAGCGAGACGTCGGCCGCGTCCACCAGCAGCGGGACGACCAGGTCGTTCTCCTTGGCCAGGTGGACGGCGAAGAGCGCGGCGAGGGCGCGCGCGGTGCCGGCGAGGCGTACCGGCCGGTTGCCGGTCTCCAGCTCGGCGACCAGGCCGGTGATCGCCTGGTGCTCGTCGAGCATGCCCCGGACCAGCAGCGCACCCTCGGCCCGCTCACCGGCGGCGGCGTAGAGGGAGTCCTCCTCGGCGTGCGCGTGCGGCAGCAGTTCGTCGCGGAGCCATCGGAGCAGTTCGTCACGGTGCCGGAGCGCCCCGGCGGCGTCACCCTGGTCGGCCGCGGTCAGCAGGTTTCCGACGTGCCGGTCGAGGTCGGCGGCGAGCTGGGCGTGGTGCCGGACGACGGCCTGCGCGGCCTCGCGGTCGGCCGGGGAGCGTGAGGCGGACATGGAACCCTCCAGGGTTTTGCGGTTGAACGACGTTGTAACGTTATCTAACGTGGAAACCCCGAGAACAGGGCCGGTCGGCGAGACCATCGACCCGCAGCGCCACCGGGCTCTCGGCACCGCCAGCCGGGCCTCGATCCTGGAGCTCGTGCGCGCCGCCGGCGCCGGCATGACGATCGCCGAGGTGGGGGAGCGGACGGGCCTGCACCTGTCCACCGCCCGCGCCCACCTCGACCGCCTGGTCGACGCAGGACTGCTGGTCAAGGCGCGGGCCAGTGGGGGCCAGCCCGGACGGCCGGCGTGGCGCTACCGGGTGGCCGTCGCGGAGGCCCCGGCCCCCGCGCCGTACCGGGCACTCGCCGCCGCACTGCTCGACCACCTGTCGCGGCGGGGCCACGGAGACGTCCGGGCGGAGGCCACCCGCGCCGGCCAGGACTGGGGACGCCACCTCGCCGCCGCCACCCCGCCCGGCAGGGAGCCGGTCGATACGCTGCTCGACGTCCTGCGCGGGCTGGGCTTCAGTCCCCGCCGACACCGGACGGCCGACGGGGCGACCGAGATCCACCTGCACACCTGTCCCTTCCTGGAGCTGGTCAACCGCAACCCCGACGCGATCTGCGCCCTGCACGTCGGCGTGGTCCGCGGCACGCTCGAACACGCCGGTGCCTCACCGGCCGGCGCCGTGCTCGAACCCTTCGGCGCACCCGACGCCTGCGTGGTGCGGCTGGCCCTGCCGAATATCACCGAAGAGCCGGCATGAACCCACGGCCGATCGCCGTACAGTGGCGGCTCTCCGTCCTCGCTGCGGGCGGCTTCGCCCTGGTGAGCGGTCTCTACGCCGCCCTGCTGCTGCTCGGCCTGCCGGTGCCCGCGCCTCACGTCCCACTGGAGCAGGTGCACGGCCCGCTGATGGTGCTGGGCTTCGTCGGCACCCTGGTGGCGCTGGAACGCGCGGTGGCCCTCGGCACCCGGTGGGCCCTGCTCGCGCCCGCCTGCTCCGGCGCCGGAGCGGTGCTGCTAGTGCTGACCGGGCCGAGCCTGCCCGGCCGGCTGCTGCTCATGCTCGGCTCGGTGCTGCTGCTGCTGATCTACCAGCGGCTGTGGTGGCGGCAGCCCGGCCCGGCGCTGCTGGCCCAGGTCACCGGCGCGCTGAGCTGGTACGCCGCCACCCTCCTCTGGCTCGCCGGCCTCAGCGTGCCGGAGATCGTGCCCTGGCTGGCCACCTTCGTGGTGGCCACCATCGCCGGGGAGCGTCTGGAACTCGCTCACCTCACGCTGCCCCGGCACGGCGTCGGCTGGTTCCTCGCCGCCCTCGGCATGCTGACCGCCGGCGCCACCGCCACCGCGCTCTGGCCGGCCGTCGGGGCGTACCTCTTCGGGGTCGGCCTGCTCGCGACGGTGGCCTGGCTGGTGGTCTGCGACGTCGCCCGCCGCACGGTGCGCGCCGTCGGCCTGCCCCGCTACGTCGCGGTCGGCCTGCTCACCGGGTACGCCTGGCTGGCGCTGGCCGGCCTGCTGTGGGCCGGCGCCGGGCCGGTCACCGGCGGCTCCCGTTACGACGCCACCCTGCACCTGGTCTTCCTGGGCTTCACCATGTCGATGATCTTCGCGCACGCTCCGGTGATCCTGCCGGCGGTGCTTCGCCGCCCACTGCCCTACGGGCCGTGGCTGTACGCCCCGCTCGCCCTGCTGCACACCACCCTGACGATCCGGGTCCTGGTCGGCGACGTGCTCGGCGTGCCGGCCGGGTGGCGCTGGGGCGGCGTCGGCAACGTCCTGGCGGTGCTCGTTTTCGTCGGCGGAGTGGTGGCCGCGTTGGTCCGCGCCGCCCGGCGGCGGACCCGGACGGCGGTCGTTCCGCCGGTCGTGCCGGCGGTGCAGTGATGGCCGGCACCCGCGGCGACTCCGCCCCGACCGCACCCTCGGGCCCGGGGGCCGGGCGAACCGTCTCGGCAGTCGCGTCGGCCGGTCCCGCCGCCCCGGCCCCCGGCCC
>NZ_LEKG01000354.1:0-1784 GCF_001029515.1 Micromonospora sp. RV43
CCCCGTCCCGCTGATCTTGCACTTACCGCCCCGGCGAAAGGGGCGAACCACCCGCACCGAGGGCCACAAGTGCAAGATCAACGGGGAGAGCGGGCGGGCAGGGTCAGCGCAGGTCGTAGGCCAGGACGGGGGCGTTTGTTCCTCGGAGCAGCTCCAGGCGGACCAGCTCGCCCTTGGTGAAGCGGGTGACGCCGGAGAAGCGCAGGTCGTCACCGGGGGCGGCGAGCCACGAGCCGATCTGCTCCGTCGCGCCGTCCGGGCCGTGCGCCACCAGCCGGAACGTGTACGCCTCCCGGTGCCCGGCCCGCCTGTCGTACCCGCAGTGCATGGTGACCTCGGTGCCCCACGGCGTCTCGGTCAGCCCCACCTCGGCGTGCACCGGCACCGTCCCGGCCACCGGCCGCATCGAGGCCAGCGCCACCGGCGGCTTCGACGGCTCGGCCGGCGACTGCACGAGTCCCACCCCGACGCCCGCCAGCACCGCGAGCGCGGCGGCGGCGAGCGCTGTCAGCGCGTACCGTCGGCGGGAGCGGGACCGCTCGCGGCGCTTGCGCTCGCGCGCGGCGTCGAGCAGCGCGGGCACCCGCGACGTCTCCGGCCCGACCTCCAGGAACTGCTCCAGCCCGGCCGGGTCGAGCCGCCCCAGCAGGCCGGGCAGCACGGCGATCTCGGCCACCGCCTCCCGGCACTGCGCGCACCCGGCCAGGTGCCGCTCGTAGGCGACCCGGTCCGCCGGGGCGAGGGCACCGAGCACGTACGCCCCGTCGTCGTGCGCGAACTCGCAGCGTGTCACCCGGTCACCCCCATCTCGGCCAGCGCCAACCGTAGTGAGCGCAGCGCGTAGTGGGTACGCGACTTCACCGTCCCCGGCGGTACGCCCAGCCGTGCCGCCGCCTCCGCCACCGAACGTCCCTGGTAGAAGCACTCGACGAGCACCTCCCGGTGGGTCGGGCTGAGCCGGTTGAGCGCCTCGGCCACGGTCCACGCCTCCACCGCGCGCTCCGTCTCGTCGACCGTCTCGGCGGTCTCGGGCAGTTCGTCCGTGTAGACCTCGCCGACGCGGGCCGAGCGCCGCCGCCAGGCGTCGATCGCCAGGTTCCGCGCGGTGGTGAACAGCCAGGCGCGTACCGAGCCGCGTCGCGGGTCCAGCGACTCGGGGTGCCGCCAGGCGCGCAGGAGCGTCTCCTGCACCAGGTCCTCGGCCCGGGGCCGATCGCCGTTGACCAGCCGCAGGGCGTGCGCGTACAACGCGTCGGCATGCTCGTCGTGCAGCGCGCGCAGCAGTTGGGCGTCGTGGTCGCTGATGGCGGTACCTCGCTTCCGGCGGCGGGGAAACCGGCGATGCGTTCGCCCTTCCATACGTGCCGTGACGCCGAACGGTTCATCCGCAGGTCAACGCGGAGCTGTTCACGTCCGGTTCAGGTCCGGGCCGATCCCCGCTCACCGTGCCCTGGCAGCGTCCGGCGGGTGAGCGCCCGGGCCGTCTCGCCCGCGCGCCTTCCGACGTTGAGATCAGGAGGCTCCACCTCATGAGCGACCGGCCTCGCCTGCTTCCGCTGCTGGGTGGCACCCGCCACGGCAGCCGCGACGCGATGACCTGTCTGTACCGGTGCGGCAACGCGTGTGACCACCCGGTGCCGAACCCGACCGACAACCCGTACTTCGGCGACGTGGTCGACACCGAGATCTCCCGGCGCGGCGTGGTCCGGGCCGGCGCGGTCGGCGCGCTGGTGCTCGGCTTCGGCGGCGCCGCCGCGGGCGCGCTCGCCGGCGCCGCGCCGGCC
>NZ_LEKG01000355.1:0-1731 GCF_001029515.1 Micromonospora sp. RV43
GGATGCGGAACGGCCCGCCTCGCGTTGCGAGACGGGCCGTTCGTGGATGTAGCCCCGACCGGATTCGAACCGGCGCTACCGCCTTGAGAGGGCGGCGTCCTGGGCCGCTAGACGACGGGGCCAGGCACTTTTCCTGCTTCACCACCCTGCCGGGCGGTGTGGCAGTAGTCTAGCGGCATCCCGTCCGGCACCACCGCCGGGGGTCACCCCCTGCGCACGTGGGCCGGACAGCAGAAAGCCCGCCCCGGAAACGGGACGGGCTGTCGGTGCTGTAGCCCCGACCGGATTCGAACCGGCGCTACCGCCTTGAGAGGGCGGCGTCCTGGGCCGCTAGACGACGGGGCCAGAACCTTCATTGCACTCCGCCAGCGTGAGCTGCCGGAGTCCAGCGTCCGAGGGTTCTCGCGAACCCTCGGTTGCGCTGGGGTACCAGGACTCGAACCTAGACTAACTGAACCAGAATCAGTCGGGCTGCCAATTACCCCATACCCCATTGGCCCCTTGCGGCGCCGGGAATGAACTTTACCCTCCCGGTGCCGACAGGCCAAATCCAACCCCTCGAAACCCACCTGACCAGCGGAAACGAGGCATCGGAGCGAATCAGGCGACGGGGACCACCGGGTTGCTCAGCTCCCCGATCCCCTGGATCCGCACGGTGACCGTATCCCCCTCGGTGAGCGGACTAACCCCCGCCGGCGTGCCGGTCAGCACCACGTCGCCGGGCAGCAGCGTCATCACGTGCGAGATGTACGACACCAGGCCCGGCACGTCGAAGACCATGTCCTTGGTCCGGCCGAGCTGGCGCACCTCCATCTCCTCCGGGTTGCGGCCCACCTCACACCGGATCTCCAGGTCGCTGACGTCGAGCCCGGTGGTGATCCACGGCCCGATCGGGCAGAACGAGTCGAAGCCCTTGGCGCGGGTCCACTGCCCGTCGGAGCGCTGGAGGTCCCGCGCGGTCACGTCGTTGGCGCAGGTGTAGCCGAAGATGGCCCGCTCGGCGGCGGCCCGGTCGGCCCGGCGGGCGCCCGGGGCGCCGATCACCACGGCGAGTTCCGCCTCGTGCTCGACCTGCTTGGAGAAGATCGGCAGCCGGATGGCGTCGCGCGGGCCGATCACCGAGGTGGACGGCTTGAGGAAGAGCAGCGGCTCCTTCGGCACCTCGCTGCCGTGCTCGGCGGCGTGTTCGGCGTAGTTACGGCCGACACAGACCACCTTGCTGGGCAGGATCGGCGACAGCAGCCGGACGTCGGAGAGCGCCCAGCGGGCGCCGGAGAACTGGATCTGCCCGAACGGGTGGCCCTCGATCTCGGCGATGGTCAGGCCCTGCGGCCCGGCCTCCGGCTCGCCCTCGACGACCCCGAACGACATTCCCTTGGCATGAGCGAAACGAGCGATACGCACCCGGCCAATCTATCCCCGCCCGCGGGCCGCCCGGCGGACACCGGCAGGCGGCACGCCCCGGCCGCCGCGCACCACACCCTCGCGGGCCGCCGGCGGCACCGGACCGCCAGGAGCCGGACAGGGTACGCGCGATCGCGCCGGACAGGGCGGGAATGGCGGCTTCGTACCCGCCCGGCGGGCCCCGGACCATAGCTTCGGGTCCGGAGGTTCGTTGGTATGCCTGCATCGAGACGACACCACAGGGCCCTGGCAGTGTTCGTGAACTGCCTCGGCGTCATCGCCGCCGTACCGGCGCTGTCCCCGGCGACGCCCCGCGCGGCCGCCGCC
>NZ_LEKG01000043.1:0-43051 GCF_001029515.1 Micromonospora sp. RV43
CGCTTCTCCAGGGAGAGGGTCACGCCGGCCGGGTTCTGGTAGTTGGGGATCACGTGCGCCAGCCGCGGCCGCACCCCGGACTCCAGCAGCTTGCGCAGCTCGGCGGTGTCCAGGCCGTCCGGCTGGACCGGGAGATCACCGAGCTGGTGCCGCGCGTCGAGGCGGCCCGGCTGACGTACCAGGACCTGTCCGGCCGGCTGGTCACGGCCCGGCAGCGGCGGGCGGTGCTGGCGGCCCGGATCCGGCAGGAGATCCCCGCGCCGCGCGCCGCCGGTCCCGCGCCGCTCCCGGCGCCGACGCCGCCGCGTCAGCTTCCGCCCACCCCCGTCGCGGTACGCCCCGGCGGCGCGGAGACCTCCACCCGCGCGGTCCAGGGCCTGCTGTTCGTCCTCGGTGGCCTGCTGCTCGGCACCGCCGCCGTGGTGTTCACCGCCGTCGCCTGGAGCACGTTCGGGGTGGCCGGCCGGGCGCTGATCCTGCTCGCCGTCACCGCGCTGGCCCTGGTCGCGCCGCTCGTCGCCCGGGCCCGCGGGCTGCGCGGCACCGCCGAGACGCTCGCCTCGGTGGCGCTGCTCCTGGTGGTCCTGGACGGATCCGCCGCCTGGTCGGTGGACCTGTTCGGGGTGACCGGCCTGCCCGGCAGCCGGTACGCGGCGCTGGTGGCGGCGGGCAGCGCCGCGGTGGCCGCCGGTTACGCGCTGGTCAGCCGCCTCACCGCACCCTGGTTCGCGGCGTGGCTGCTCGCGCAGCCGGTGCTGCCGCTGGCCGCTGCCGCGTTCCGGCCCACCGCCGCCGGCTGGGCGCTGGTGCTGACCGCCGTGGCGCTCGGTGACCTCGCGGTCGTGGTCGTGCTGCGCCGCCGTACCTCCGGCAATCGCACGGCGCTGGTGGCCGGGCGGGTGCTGGGCTGGACCGGGCACGGCACGGCGCTGGTCCTGGCGGCCGGCTGCGCGCTGGTGCCGCTGGCGGTCGGCCACGCGGCGGGCACGCCGCTGCTGGCCGGCGGTCCGCTGCTGGTGGTGGCGCTGGCGCTGGTCGCCGGCGGGCTCGCCGCGGGTGGCCGCCTCTGGCGCGCGACGACCACCGGGCTGCTGGTGCCGGTGCTCGCGGTCGCGCTGATCCGGCCGGTCGCCGAGTGGCGGTCCGGGCTGCTGCTGATCGCCGCCGGCCTCGTGGTGGCGGCGCTCGCCGGTGCGGTCCGGGCGTTGCCGGCGCCGGTCCGGACCGGTCCGCTCGTGGGCGCGCTCGCCGTGGCCGCCGCGCTGGGCCAGGTGGCGGTCGTGCTCACCGGCCTGGTCGGCGCGTCCACCGCGAGCGTCGGCTTCCCGGCCTGGCAGGGCGGCCGGGACGTGCCGGTCCCGTCCTGGGGCTGGCAGCTTCCGGTGGCCCTGCTGCTGACCGCCGGGGCGGTCGCGCTGCTGACGCCCCGGGCCGTCCGGCCGCTCGCCGGCGTGGCCGCCGCCGGTCTGGTCGCCCTCGCCGCGCCGGCCGTGACGGCGACGCCGTGGCCGCTGGTGCTGGTCGTGGACCTCGCGACGGCCGCCGCGCTGCTGCTGGCGGCGGTGGCCCGGCCGCGTGGAGGGCGGGTCGTCGTGCCGGTCACCGCGTCGGCCGGGGCGGTACTGCTCGGGCACGCGCTGCTCGTCGGCTGCGCCGCCCCGGGCGGGGCCGTGGCCGTGCTCGCCGTCACGGCGGTGCTCGGCGCGGCGCTCGCCGCGCTGGGCCGGCGTGGACAGGGCGCGCAGCCGGTCGTCGGCGGCGTCGCGCTGGCCGTTTCGCTGCTCGCCGTACCGGCGGGCGTGGCGGTCGCGCTGCTCGGCCTCGGCGCGCCGGCCTGGTGGCAGCTGCGCGGCGCGACCGCCGCCGTCGTGGTGCCGGTCGTCGTCGTCCTCGCCGTCCGTCGCCTGTGGACCGACCTGAGCGGGTACGCCTCGACGGGGCTCGCCGTCGCGCTCGCCGGGGTCGGCCTCGGGCCGCTCGTCGCGCCGGGCGGGGAACCGGTGGCGCCGTACGCAGCGGTGGGGGTGCTGCTGGCGCTCGCCGCCGGGGCCGGCTCCCGGCCGGCGGTCGCGCTGCGCGCGGTCGGCGGCGTGCTGGCCGTCGTGGCGTTGCTGGCCGTGTCCCCGGTGGTGCTGACGTTGCTCGTGGACCTGCCGGTGCAACCCTGGTCCGGGGTGCCCGCCGCCCCGGCGGCGTCCGCCGGGACCGCCCGCGCCGGGCTGGTGCTGCTGCTCCTGGGCGTCGCCGCCGGGGCGTACGCCGCCACGGATCGCCGCGTCGCCTGGTGGCTCGCCGCGCTGCCGTTCGGCGCTGTCGCGCTGCCGGTGCTGGCGGAGGCGGCCGGTGCCCCCTGGCCGGTGGTGCCGGCGGTCGCGTTCGGCGTCGGGCTGGCCGCGCTGCTGGTCGTCGCGCTCACCGGCGCGCGCCCGGTGGTGCTCGTGCCGCTCGGGGCGGTGCTGGCCGTACCCGGGTTCGGTGGCCTGCTCGCCACCCGGGCGGGAACGCTCGCCGCACTCGGGGCGCTGGTGGTGGCCGGTGCCGTGACCGGGGCGGCCGGGCGGCCGGCGGTGGTCCGGATCGCGGGGTGGCTGGGCGCGGTCGCGACTGCCACCGGGTTCGCGGTCACCGCGTCGCTGGCGGCGGGGCTGCCGCTGCGTACCGCGGCGTTCGCCGCCCTGGCCGTCGCGGCGGTGACGCTGCACGCGGCGCCGCTGCTGCGCGTGGTCCGAGGGCCG
The DNA here is from genome assembly GCF_001029515.1 of Micromonospora sp. RV43. NCBI lineage: Bacteria > Bacillati > Actinomycetota > Actinomycetes > Micromonosporales > Micromonosporaceae > Micromonospora > Micromonospora sp. RV43. The sequence continues at coordinate 2,736 of NZ_LEKG01000043.1, forward strand.
GGCGGCGTCGGCGCGGGGCTGGCCGGTGCGTGGGCGCTGGAGGCGGCGGCGCAGGCCGTGGCGCTGCTCGCGCTGCTGCTCACCGGCGGCTCGCTGCGGTACGCGGCGGCGGTCTGCGTGCTGTGGGGTGTGGCCGTCGCGGTCCGGGTGCCGCGCCGGGGCGAGTCGCCGGCCGGGCGTCGCGTGCTGGCGGCGGTGGCCGCGGGCAGCGAGCTGGTCGGCGGGTGGCTGCTGCTCGCCGCGGGCGGGGTGGTCGTGCTGGAGGCGTACACGCTGCCGGCGGCGGCGCTCGCCCTGGGTGCCGGGCTGCTGGCGCTGCGGCGCCGGCCCGGGCTGACCAGCTGGCTGGCGCTCGGCCCGGGACTCGGTGCGGCGTTCCTGCCGAGCCTCGTGTCGGTGCTGGTGTCAGGTGAGCCGCAGCCGTGGCGGCGGCTGGCGCTCGGCGCGGCGGCGCTCGCCGTCGTGCTCGGTGGGGCGGCCCGGCGCTGGCAGGCGCCAGTGGTGCTGGGCGCGGCCACGCTGGTGCCGCTGGCGCTGCACGAGCTGGCCCGGGGCTGGGACCTGCTGCCCCGCTGGATCTTCCTGGGCCTCGGCGGGCTGCTGCTGATCGGGCTGGCCGCCACCTACGAGCGGCGCCGGCGCGACCTGGTCCGGCTGCGCGACGCCGTCGCCCGGCTCGGCTGACCCGTCGGGGATGCGGCCCGGGCGGGAGACGATCCCGCCCGGGCCGACCCGTTCGCCTCACCTGATCGGCGAACCACCGTCGACCGGGATGGTGTGGCCGTGGATGAAGGACGCGTCGTCGCTGGCGAGGAAGCAGACCGCACGGGCGATCTCGTGCGGCTCGCCGTACCGGCCGGCGGGCGCCTGCATGGTCAGGTCGTAGAACGGGAAGTCGCTGGTGATCTCCGCGCCCTCGAAGGCGGCGGTCTTGATCACGCCGGGGCCGATGCCGACCGCACGGATGCCCTGGTGGCCGTAGTCGTAGGCGATCTGCTTGGTCAGCCCGATGACGCCGTGCTTGGCGGTGGTGTACTCCGCGCCGACCTCGCTGGCGACCACGCCGGACGCCGACGACACGTTGATCACGACGCCCTTGCCACGCTCCAGCATGTGCGGCAGCGTGGCCTTGGTGGCGAGGAAGACGCCCTTCAGGTCGACCTCCATGACGCGGTCCCACTGGCTGTTCTCGATCTCCAGCAGCGGCACGTACGCGCCGAACACCCCGGCGTTGTTCACCAGCACGTCGATGTGCCCGTACGCGTCGAGGGCGGCGCTCACCATGGCGCGCACCGAGTCCTCGTCGGTGACGTCGGCCGCCACCGCCACCGCGTCGCCGCCGGCTTCCTTGACGCGCATGACTGTCGCCTCGGCGCGTTCCAGGGAGAGGTCGGAGACGACCACCTTCGCGCCCTCGGCGGCCAGCTCGACGCACATGGACATGCCGAGTCCGGAGCCCACCTGGTCGGGGCTGAAGCCGCCGCCCGTCACCAACACCACCTTGTCCGTCAATCCACGCACCGCGCTGTCTCCCGTCTGTCGACGACCGTGCAGCCTGCCTATCGGCCGTTCGGCTGAGTGCTACTCATCTTTACGTACAGATTAGCTGGTCAGAGCGGGTGCGCTCACCGTCGTACGGGCTCGCTGCGGTGTGACGAAGATCGTTTGCGCCGCGCCGGCCCGGAGAGGTAGGGCCAGCACCACCTCCGAGCCGGGGGTCTGCGGGATTACCCACGGCGACGGTAATCGCCAGAATCGGTGACGGAGAGTCGCGTACGGAGCGTGGCTCGCGGCATCGGGGGCGACATGACCACTTCCACGTCGACGGAACCCGCGGCACGGCGGGGCAGCGACTACGCGCGGCTGTCCCGCCGGATCGCCGAGGCGGGACTGCTCGAGCGGCGGCCCGGCCGGTACGCGCTGCGGATCGCGCTCACGCTCGGCGCGTTCCTGGCCGGCTGGATCGTGGTGGCGCTCGTCGGTGACTCGTGGTGGCAGGTGCCGCTGGCGGTGGTGATGGCGGTGGCCACCACGCAGGTGGCGTTCCTCGGCCACGACGCCGGGCACCGGCAGATGTTCCGCCGGCGCGGGCCGAGCGAGGCGGCCGGACTGGTCGCCGGCAACCTCGCGGTCGGGCTCAGCTACGGCTGGTGGGTGGACAAGCACAACCGGCACCACGCCAACCCGAACCACACCGACGAGGACCCGGACGTCGGCGCGGGCGCGCTGGTCTGGACGTACGAGCAGGCGACGGCGACGCGCGGCCTGAGCCGGTGGATGGCCCGCCGCCAGGCGTGGCTGTTCTTCCCGCTGCTGCTGCTGGAAGGGCTGGCGCTGCACGTGGCGAGCGTGCAGGCGCTCATCGGCCGGGAACCGGACGGGCGGTGGCGGGTGCCGATGCGGCACCGGGCCGTGGAGGCGCTGCTGCTCGCCGCGCACGCCGCCGGCTACATCGGGCTGCTGTTCGCGGTCATGTCACCGGCGAAGGCGCTGCTGTTCGTCGCCGTGCACCAGGGGCTGTGGGGCCTCTACATGGGCTGCTCGTTCGCCCCGAACCACAAGGGCATGCCGATGCCCACCGCCGACGACGAGCTGGACTACCTGCGCAAGCAGGTGCTGACCTCACGCAACGTACGTGGCGGCCGGTTCGTCGACCTGGCGCTGGGCGGGCTCAACTACCAGATCGAGCACCACCTGTTCCCGAACATGCCGCGCGCCAACCTGCGCCGGGCCCGGCCGCTGGTGATGGCGTACTGCGCCGAGCAGGGCGTCCCGTACGCGGAGACCGGGCTGGTCGAGTCGTACCGGCAGGCGCTGGCGCACCTGCACGACGTAGGCCGGCCGCTGCGCGCGGCCTGAGCGCGGCGGGCCGGGCGGGGGCGAGCGGCGCCCGCCCGGTGGCGTGCGCCCCTTTCGGGAGTGCGCCGCCACGCCGCCGGCGGGGGTGGCCGGTAGGGTCGTCGCATGGTGGAGGACGCGCCGCGGTGGTGGCGCGCGGCGCGGCGGGCCGACCGGCCCCGGCCGCGTCACGGGACGACATCGTGCGGAGCTGCGGCATGAGATTCGAGATCAGCAAGGTGCTCGACGCCATCGAGGGTCGGGTCTGCACCGATCCGTCGCTGGCCCGGGCCGTGGTCGACCTGGCCGAGGTGATCCGCTGGCAGAACCTGGACGGCGGCCGTCCGGCCAGCCTGCTGCGACTCGGGATGGTGATCGACGCGCTGTCCCGGCAGATCGGCGAGGACAGCGTCCCGGTCTACGCGATCGTGCACCGGGCGCTGCTGTCCGACGCCGACCTGACCTCCAACGAGCGGATGGTGGTGCGCCGATGGGCCGACGACGGCCTGGTGGAGGTGCTCGACCAGCCCGGTGACCGGATGCTGGAGGTGGCCGACCTGCTCGGCCTGCCGGTGCTCACCCGGGCGCGGCTGGACGGGCTCGTCGGGCGGTACCCGTGGGTCGGGCAGGCGGGCCGGGTGCTCGCCCCGGTGCCCGGCGCCGGCGGGCCGGTGTTCATCGCGCACGTCGGCGGCGGCCAGGACCCGGCCACCGGCAGTCGCTCACCCGCGGGCGTCAAGGTGCTCTCCCGGAAGTGGCGCTGCCCCGAGCCGGGCTGCGCGCTGTTCGGCGGCGGTGGGGGCGGTGGCGCCTTCGCCGACCTGGCCGCCGTGGACCGGGTGCCGGCCGAGCAGCCGCCGCCCACGCTGCGTACCGGCGCGCCGACCTGCCCCCGGCACGGCGCACGGCTCTCCGACGCCGGCCCGCGCCCACGTACCGCTGTGCTCGCCGTGCGCATCGGCGGTCTGGTCCGCAAGCGGTTCGTGCTCACCGAGACCGAACCGGTGGCGATCGGCCGGGCACCGGACGGCCCGGGTGGGGTGACGCTCGGCCAGTGGCTCAACGACGAGGCCCGGCGCTGGATCAGCCGCAGCCACATCCGGCTGGAGCTGCGGGTGGGCGAGGTGGTTGTCACCGACACCAGCACCAACGGCTCCGGCGTACGCCCCGGTGGTTCGATGGCCGAGCACGAGCGGATCGCGCTGGCGCCGCAGCAGTCCCGGGTGCTCGCCGAGAGCGACCTGATCGAGCTGTACCCGGGCGTGCAGGTGGGCCGCGCCGACGACATGAGCAGCGACGCGAAGTACACCCCGAACTCGGTGATGGCCGAGGCGCCGACCATGGCGATGCGACTGCCGCGTCCCTGACGGGCACGTGCGAAGGCGCCGGGACCGTCGCGGTCCCGGCGCCTTCTCGCGTACGGAGTCGGTCGCGTACGGCCTCAGCCGGCCAGGACTGCGGCGAGCTGCGCCACCGCGTGGTCGATCTCGTCGGCGGTGATCACCAGCGGCGGGGCGAGCCGGATGGTCGAGCCGTGCGTGTCCTTGGCCAGCACGCCCCGCTCCATCAGCCGCTCGCACGCCTGCCGGCCGGTCATCAGCTCCGGGTCGATGTCCAGCCCGGCCCACAGCCCGCGCCCGCGTACCGCCACCAGGCCCTTGCCGATCAGGCCGCGCAGCCCGGCGTGCAGCCGCTCGCCCAGCTCGGCCGAGCGGCGCTGGAACTCGCCGGTGGCGAGCAGCCGGACCACCTCGGTCGCGACCGCGCAGGCCAGCGGGTTGCCGCCGAACGTCGAGCCGTGCTGGCCCGGCTGGAGCACACCCAGCACGTCGCGGTTCGCCGCCACCGCCGACACCGGCACGATGCCGCCGCCGAGCGCCTTGCCCAGCAGGTACATGTCCGGCTCGACGCCCTCGTGCTCGCAGGCGAACGTCGCGCCGGTACGCCCCAGACCCGACTGGATCTCGTCGGCGACGAACAGCACGTTGCGCTCGGTGCAGACCCGGCGCACACCCGGCAGGTAGCCCTCCGGCGGCACCACGACGCCCTGCTCACCCTGGATCGGCTCCAGCAGCACGGCCACCGTGTTCTCGTCGATCGCCGCGGTCAGCGCGTCCAGGTCGCCATAGGGCACCACTGTGAAACCCGGGGTGTACGGCCCGAAGTCGGCGCGCGCGTCCTCGTCGGTGGAGAAGCTGACGATCGTGGTCGTACGGCCGTGGAAGTTGCCCTCCGCCACCACGATGTTGGCCTGGCCCGGCGTGACGCCCTTGACCTGGTAGCCCCACTTGCGGGCCACCTTGATGCCGGTCTCCACCGCCTCGGCGCCGGTGTTCATCGGCAGCACGAGGTCCTTGCCGCACAGCGCGGCCAGCTCGCGGCAGAAGTCGGCGAACTGGTCGTGGATGAACGCGCGGCTGGTCAGCGTGAGCCGGTCGAGCTGCGCGTGCGCGGCCTCGATCAGCTTCGGGTGCCGGTGGCCGAAGTTCAGCGCCGAGTATCCCGCCAGGCAGTCCAGGTAGCGGCGGCCGTCCACGTCGGTCAGCCAGGCGCCCTCGGCCGACGAGATCACCACGGGCAGCGGGTGGTAGTTGTGCGCCGTGTGACGCTCCGCGTCCCGGACCGCGGACGGAGTCCGCAGCATGTCGTCGATGATCACTTGCTCGCCTTTCCCTGACGGAGTCGCAACGTGCAGCACTTCGGTCCGCCGCCGGCCTTGCGCAGCTCGGACAGGTCGATCCCGATGGTCTCGTAGCCCCGGTCGCGCAGCTTCGCGGCCAGGTCGGTGGCCTGCGCGGGCAGCACCACGTGCCGGCCGTCGCTGACCGCGTTCAGGCCCAGCACCTCGGCGTCGGCCATGGTGGCGTGGATCGCGTCCGGGAACAACCGGCGCAGCACCGCCCGGCTGCCGGGGGAGAACGCCTCCGGCAGGTACGCCACGGTGCGCTCGTCGAGCACTGTCAGCGCGGTGTCCAGGTGGTAGAACCGGGGGTCCACCAGCTGCATGGTGATCACCGGGTAGCCGAAGACCTCCTGGAGCTGCGCGTGCGAGGCGTGCGCGGTGCGGAACCCGGTGCCGGCGAGCAGGTGGTCACCGGCCAGCAGGACGTCGCCCTCGCCCTCGTTGACGTGCTTCGGGTCGTACATCTCGAAGCCGGCGCCCTCGAACCAGGCCCGGTACGCGGGCGCCTCGTCGGCGCGCTGCGGGTCGCGGAACTGCACCGCCATGGCCTTGCCGTCGATCACGGTGCCGCCGTTCGCGGCGAAGACCATGTCCGGCAGGCCGGCGACCGGCTCGATCAGGTCGACCTCGTGGCCCAGGTCCAGGTACGTGCGCCGAAGCTGCTCCCACTGCCGGATCGCCAGGTCGGCGTCGACCGGGGCGGTGGGGTCCATCCACGGGTTGATCGCGTAGTCGACGGCGAAGTACGTCGGCCGGCACATCAGAAAGCGCTGGCGGATGGCGTCCATCGTCATGTCGTGCTCCCAGAGTCGGGCGCGCCCGGCCACCGTCGGCCCACGGGCTGGCGCCGTGGTCCAACGTTATGCGGCCCGGGTAGACGACATCCACCGCGGGAAGTTGCGTTGAGCAGCGAATCGTTGCGTTGAATCGGTCAGCAGCGGGTGATCGTTGCGCCGACCCCGGACACACTTCGGGGGCGGCGAACCGCCGCCCCCGAAAGAGGTGTTGCCCGGCCGGTGAACCACCGGAACTGATCGGGCTGGCCGGACCTGCCGGCGATCGGGACAGTGCCCGTCAGAACCAGTTGCCAAACTGTGAGTCGAGCCACTCGCGGAAGCGGCCCACCCAGTCGCCGTCGGTGGTCGGCCAGTCGAACTGGCCGGTCATCGCCACGATGCCGAGCACCACGGCGGCCAGGCCGACAGCAATGCCGATCAGCGCGTCGGTCTTGCCCGCCACGTGCCGGCGACGGGTGGCGATCAGGCCCAGCACCGCCAGCACGGCGCCGACCGCGCCGACGCCGATGCCGTACCCGGCGAGCGTGCCGGAGAGCACGAACAGCGCCCCGACGACCGAGACGATCAGGCCGAGCGTGGCGAGCAGGCTGGCCCGGGGACGCTTCGTGGTGTACGGCTCCGGCCGGTCCACCCGGCCGTCGCCATCGGTGTCCGTACCGTCGGGGCGGCCGTCCCGGTCGAGGTCGGTGCGGTCCGGACGGCCGTCGCGGTCCAGGTCCACGGTGCGCTCGGCGGCGGGCGCCGCGCCGACGGTCCGGGCGTCGGTCACCGGAGCGGTCCGCGTGTCGGCGTCGACCCGCCGGCCGGTGACCGCGCGCGCCGCCGCGCCCCGGTCCGCAGCCCGTCGCCGGGCCTCCGCGTCCCGCTCGTCGTCGGCCGCCGCGATCCGGGCGTCGGTCGCCGTGGGCGTCCTCCGGCCGTCGGCGGTCGTCGCGCCGAGGTCGCGCGCGTCCCGGTCGGTCGCCGCGTCCCGGGCGCGCTCGTCGTCGGTCGCTGTGGCGGCGCTGCGGTACGTGGTCCGCTCCTCGTCGCGGTCGGTGACCACGGGCCGGTCGGCCGGCTGCTCGGCGGTCCGGTCGCGCTCGTCGACCACGCCGTCGCCGTTGGTATCGGTACTGGTCGCCGGAGAGTTCCGGCGGGACAAGATCTTCACGATGGCACCTCCTGATCCAGGCGCGGAGGCCGCGCATGACAAGCAGGAAGTACCCAGGTGTGCCGAAATCGACACCCCTGGGTTCGCTCCGCACGCTCAGGCGTGCCGTCCGGTCACGACACCGTGCGTGACCACTGCTGGTTGGTGCCCGCACCGCAGGTGTACTGCTGGACGTCCGCGCCGTCGCCGGTGCCCGCGTTCACCACGTCCAGGCACTTGCCGCTGTGCCGGGCCCGCAACTGGAACCAGCCGCCGAGCGCGGCCCACTGCCACTGCTGGTTGGCGCCGCTGCCGCAGGTGTACTGGATGATGTTGGCGCCGTCGGCGGTGGACGCGTTAGCGACGTCGAGACACTTGCCGCTCGCCGCGTTGACGAGGCGGAACCAGCCGCCACCGGCGTCCTGGAACTCCCACCTCTGGTTGCCGCCGCCGTTCCAGCCCCACTGCTTGACCTCGGCGTTGTTCGCCGTGGAGCCGTTGATCACGTCGAGCACCCGGCCGCTGTGCCGGGCGGTGACGCGGTAGTACGTCGGCGAGTTGCCGGTGACCGTGCCCACCGCCGTGTCGACGGTGACTGACGGATACCAGGTCAGGCTCATACTGGTGGCGGTCGGGAAGGCGATCGGCAGCCACACGTACTGGGAGTCGTTGGCCGGCCCGCCCCAGGCGCCCGCCCAGCTGTCACCCAGATAGAGGTAGCTGGTGCCGGACGTGCCCTGGATCGGCAGCACGAAGGCCGGCTGGGAGTTGAAGGTGGTGCCGTTGCCGACGTCGGTCCAGCCGCTCCACGGTCCGGAGATGCTCGGCGCGGTGGCGTACCGGGCCTGGTTCGGGCTCCATCCCGTCGCCCCCGAGGTCAGCAGGAAGTACGTGGAGCCCCGCTTGAACATCGCGGGCGCCTCGCGGTGCGCGCCGTCCCAGAAGTTGCCCACCAGAGCGGCGACGTTGAGGTAGTCCGAGGTGAGCCGGTAGATGTTCAGGTCGTAGTTGTCGTCGGCCGCCGAGATCATGTACGCGGTGCCGTTGTCGTTGTAGAGCGTGATGTCACGGGACATGTGCTGCCCGAGCGGCCGGAAGCTGCCGTGGTACGTGTAGTTCCCGTCCACGGTGGCCGACGAGGCGACGGCGGCCCGCGCCTCGTTGTAGTCGGAGCCGTTCTCCTTGTGCATCCACATCACGAACCGGCCGGTGCCCGCGTTGTAGACGACCTTCGGCCGCTCGATGTTGGCGACCCGCAGCTCCGCGGCCGACGACTGGGTGAGCACGTTGTTGCGGAACTCCCAGGTGCGCAGGTCCGTGGAGCGGTAGACGGAGACCGCCCGGAACGTGTTGTCCGGGTTGCGGTTCTCGCCGAACCAGTAGTAGTAGTCGCCGACCTTGAGGACACCGCCGCCGTGGGCGTGCACCACGGCGCCGCTCGTGTCGGTGAACTGGGTGCCGTTGGTGACTGTCACCGGCGCCGCCAGCGCACCCGCTGCCGGTCCCACCACCATCGCCGCGACGGCCACTGCGAGCGCCAGCCCCGCCGCGAGGAGGCGGCCGGTGCCGCCGTGCCGTGCCGTCCACCGCATGCCGGTCACCGCCCGCAGACCGGCGTGATGGCGGCGGGCGTCGCGCTCGTCGCCACGAGCAGGCCGAACGTCGTCGAAGCACCCGGCGCCAGCGTCCCGTTCCAGGAGGCGTTGCGGACCTCGGCGTCCTGGCCGGAGCCCTCGGCCACCCCGCCCCAGACCGACTGGATGCGCTCGTCACCGGACCACCGCCACGAGACCAGCCAGCCCGGGACCGGATCGGTGCCGTCGTTGCGCACCGTCACAGTGGCGACGAAGCCACCGCCCCACCTGCTGTCGATCGCGGCCGTCGCGGAGCAGAGCGACAGCGTGCGCGCCGGTCCGCCGATCACGTACGGATCCCGTACGCCCTTGGTGTCGCCGAACCGGAACCAGTACGCGGTGCCCGGGGTCAGGCCGCCGACTGTGACAGTGCCCGACCGTTCCGGCCCGGTGACCGCCTCGGCCACCGGGTCGCGCCACCCGGTGGCGTCCTCGCGGCTGGCGAAGAGGCTGACGACCAGCGGCGGGTCGTATCCGCAGGGCGGGCTGAGCACCATCCAGTAGGTGATGGTGATGCTGGTCGTGGTGGCCCCGGTCACCTGGCCGCTGACCGGCAACGCCGGCGGGCACGCGAACGTGGGCGTCGGGGTCGGCGTCGCCGCGGTGGCGAGCGTCGTCGTCGTGGTGGCGGGCGACCGGTCGGCGCCGGCCGAGGCGGCCGGGCCGGTGAGGGCGAGGGCGGCGGCCAGTGCCGCGCCGAGCGTACGGAGCATCTGTCTCTCCCGAGCTGGGGGCGCCGGGGGCGGTCGGCGCCGGAGTGGTGGTGGACCGCGATGTCGCCGCCGTGACGACACGGCGGAGCGCCGGAGACGACTGCCCGGCACCGGGGTGGCGCATCACCCCGCGCTTGTCCCTCCGGCGAGATCGAGCGGCTCGCACTGGCTCCCGAGCGCTGCCGCCGCCAGTCTTTCAGTCGACGAACATCGATTCAATGTCGTCCCAGGACCCGACGTCGCCGGCGGTCCGATCCGCTGGCTACGCTTGGTCGTTGTGCCAGAGGGACACACCATCCACCGCCTCGCCGCCCGGCACGCCGAGCTGTTCGCGGGCGACAAGGTGCACGCCGACAGCCCGCAGGGGCGCTTCGCCGAGGGCGCGGCCCGCCTGAGCGGCACCGTCCTGGACGGCACCGAGGCGTACGGCAAGCACCTGCTGCACCACTACGCGGGCGAGTTGACGCTGCACGTACACCTGGGTCTGTACGGCAAGTTCGCCGACGGGCCGGGGGAGCCGCCGGCTCCGGTCGGGCAGCTGCGGCTGCGCCTGCACAGCGACCGGCACTGGCTGGAGCTGCGCGGTCCGACCGCCTGCGAGCTGCTGACCCCGCCCGAGGTGGCGGCGCTGCGCGACCGGCTCGGGCCGGACCCGCTGCGCGCCGACGCCGACCCGGACCGGGCGTACGCGCGGATCCGCCGCAGCCCCACCCCGCTGGCCGCGCTGCTGCTCGACCAGTCGGTGGTGGCCGGCACCGGCCTGATCTTCGTGACCGAGGCGCTGTTCCGGGCCTGCCTGCCGCCGCTGCTGCCGGGGCGGGAGCTGACGCCGGGCGGCTGGGCCGAACTCTGGGCGGACCTGGTGACGCTGATGACCCGCGCGGTCGAGCGGGGCCGGATCGACACGGTGCGCGACGCCGACCTGCCGGAGGTGACCGGCCGCGCGCCGCGCGTGGACCGGCACGGCGGCGAGGTGTACGTCTACCGCCGCCCCGGCGCGCCCTGCCACATCTGCGGCACGGCGGTCAGCCGGGGCGCGCTCGCTGGGCGCAACCTCTACTGGTGCCCCACCTGCCAGGCGGGCTGAGTCACATCTCGTCGAGCAGCCAGCGGGCCGCCTCGACGTTGCCGGGGAAGACCTGGTCGCCGCCGATGCTCCAGGCCACCGTCTGGCCGATCGCCCAGCCGCGTACCCGCTCCCGGTCGAGGCCCAGCTCGGCGCTGAGCCGGTCGAGCCGGTGCCGCACCGCCGCCGGGGAGTGACCCAGCTCGGCGCCGCGCACGAGTGGCACCACCGTGAACTCCCGCTCGCCGACCAGCGGCTTCGGGTCGATCACCAGCCACGGTTCGCGCCCGGCGGCCAGGATGTTGCCGGCGTGCAGGTCCTGGTTGACGAGCACCTGCTCACCCTGGCTCGGCGCCAGCTCGGCGAGCAGCCCGAGCGCGGTGTCGAGCAGGCGCCGCTCGTACGGGCGGCCGGCCCGTCGCCAGTTACCAGTCATCCGCTCCGCCCAGCCGGCCGCCTCCTCGGCCAGCGGCGTGAACGGTTCACCGGCCGGCACCGCGAGCCCCGGTAGCAGGCCGACCGCGACGTCGAGCGCCGCGTCGGCGGCCAGCGAGTGCAGCGGCGTGCCGGGGTCGCACCGCTCGACCAGTAGTGCGCGCCGATCGGCGTCGTGCCCGAGCAGCCGGATCGCGCCGCGCCCGTCCCAGTGCGCCAGCGCCGTTGCCTCGTGGACGCTGTCGTCGTCCGGGTACTGGAGCTTCAGCACCGCCCGGGTGCCGTCGGGGAGTGTCGCGGGCAGCGCCAGCGAGGCGAACGCGTACGCGAACGGCGGGCCGACCGTCAGCTCCCACCGCGCGACGCAGTGGGCCAGCCGGCCGGGCAGCTGCGCGAGCCACGCCCGGCCGACCTCGGTCTGCTCGACCCAGCGCAGCCCGTCAGGAATGTCGCACCGCATCCAGACATCCTGACCGGTACGGCGACGATCCGCTGTCCCGGGCCGGGGCTCGCCGGTCTGCGGTCAGCGCAGCCGGCGGATGTCCCCGTACGCCCGGTAGAAGCCGCCCCGGCCGGACTCGCGGACCTCGGTGACCAGGTAACGCGCGCCCGGCTCGCGGATGCCCTTGGGGAACTGCACCGACCAGTCCCGCCGGTAGCCGTCGGCGAGGACGTGCACCCGCAGCCGGCCGCCCTGCTCGACGCACTGCACCAGCACGCCGTCGCGGTCGTCGGTGGTCACCTCGACCGACGTCCAGGCGGCCGTCTCGGGCATCCGCGCCGGCGCCTTGACGTCGACCACGTCGGGGACGCTGCCCGCCTCGGCCGCCCGGATCGCCGCCTCGCTCGCGTCGATGCAGGCCAGGTAGCCGCTCGTGGTGACCACGTAGAGCCGGTTGTCGTGGTACTGCATCGAGTACGCCGAGCCGCAGCCGGTGCCGAGCTTCCACAGCCGGTTGCCGGCCTGGTCGAAGCAGTAGATCGAGGAGGCGCTGTCACCGGCGAACACGTACCGGCCGCCCTCGGCGGTGGCGCAGGAGAAGACCGCCGAGTCGCAGCGGTAGACCTGCTCGGCCCGGCCGTCCTTGCGCAGGCGCACCACCTCGCGGGTGCCCGTGCCGGCGAAGACGGCGTCCCGCTCCTGCCAGCCGAACAGGACGGCGCCGGTGCCGGTGTGCCACAGCTCGCGCCCGGTGCGCCAGTCGTAACCGGTGACCCCCTGCGAGTGGCCGTGGTAGAGCGCGTCGGCGTCGCAGCGCACCATCCACGCCGACCGGCCCCGCCCCGGCCGGCGCCAGAGGAACTCGTCCTCGTGGTCGATCGCGGAGATGCCGCCGTCGCGGTCGGACACGCCCAGTACGCCGTCGTGGATGTCGAGCCAGTAGATGTCGATCTCGGGCGCGATCGCGTACGCCGCGCGCGGCACCTTGCCGGACAGGTCGTAGACGTTGCCGTCGTCGCAGCCGGCGTAGACCCAGGCGTCGTCGGCGACGATGCACTTCACCCCGTCGGGCAGCCGGACCTGGTTGACCAGCCGGGCGTCGTGGTCGAGCGTGGTGATCACGCCGTGCTCGTTGCCGACCATGCAGTGCCTGTCGTCGACGAAGATGCCGAAGGCGGGCGCGCCCGAGGCGTACCGCCAGAGGACCGGGGCGGTGCGGGCGGTCGAGCGGGTGCTGACGATCTGCCGGCGCGACACCGTCCGCTTCTGGCGTACGCCGGGCACCGCCGGGGCGTACCCCTTGCGGACCTTCTCGCCGATCTTCTTCGCGGCGGCGGCGCGGGCGCGGGTGTTGTCCGGGTATGTGCTCGTCTTCACCTGGCCCTGGTCGCCGATCCGCCCGTAGCGCACTGTCATCGCGGTGTCGTCGACCACCACCTCGTAGAACTTGTGCGCTCCACCATCCACTTCGGACAGTTCGAGGTAGGTCGTCTCCTGGGACATGGGGGTATACCTCCGAGGGGAAGTGCCGAACCGGCAACGCGCACACGCTAACGCCGGGCACCGACAAACCCGGGTGTCGGTGTTAAGAAGGGGCCCTTCCTCTACCGGAGGCGTTAATAGGGGGCCCTTCCTTACACGGCGGCGAGGGCGTCGACGGCCTTGCGGGCGGCGATCAGCACCGGATCCCACACCGGGGCGTACGGCGGCGCGTACCCCAGGTCGAGCGCCGTCATCTCGTCCACTGTCATGCCGTTCCACAGTGCCACCGCGAGCGCGTCGATCCGTTTGGCCGCCTCGGACCAGCCGACGATCTGCGCCCCGAGCAACCGCCCGCTGGGCCGCTCGGCGATCAGCTTGACCGTCATCGGCCGCGAGCCCGGGTAGTAGCCGGCCCGGTTCGTCGACTGGGCCAGCACTGTGACGAACTCGAAGCCGGCCTCCCGCGCGTCCCGCTCGCGCAGCCCGGTGCGGCCCACCTCCAGCTCGCAGACCTTGGTGACGGCGGTGCCGATGACGCCGGGGAAGGTGGCGTACCCGCCGCCGATGTTGATGCCCGCGATCCGGCCCTGCTTGTTGGCGTGCGTGCCGAGCGGGATGTGCACCGGCATGCCGCTGACCCGGTGCAGCGACTCGACGCAGTCGCCCGCCGCCCACACGCCGGGTACGCCCGGCACCCGCATCCGGCGGTCGGTGCGGACCGCCCCGGAGGGGCCGATCGGCAGGCCGGCGGCCTCGGCGAGCGCGGTGTTGGGGCGTACGCCGAGACCCAGCACCACGACGTCGGCCGGGATCGGCCCCTCGTTCGTGACCACCGCGGAGATCCGGCCGTCCCGCTCCTGGAGACCGGTGACCTGGAGGCCGGTGCGGACGCCGATGCCGGTCGCGCGCATCGCGTCGGCCACCAGCTCGCCCATGTCCGGGTCGACTGTCGACATCGGCTGGTCGGCCTGCTCCACGAGCTGGACGGAGAGCCCGCGCTGCACGAGCGCCTCGGCCATCTCGACGCCGACGTAGCCGCCGCCGACGACCACCGCGCGCCGGGGCCGGGGCTCGCGTTCGAGCCAGCCGATGAGCGCCGCGCCGTCGTCGAGCGTCTGCACGCCGAACACCCCTGACACGTCGTCGCGTGCCCAGTCCGGCTGCACCGGGGACGCGCCGGTGGCGTACACCAGGGTGTCGAAACCGGCGCGGACCTCGCCGCCGCCGTCCAGGTCACGCGCGAGGACCTCGCGGCGGTCCAGGTCGATGGCGGTGACCTCGTGCCGGGTACGGACCTCGATGCCGAAGTCGTCGCGGAAGGTCTTCGGGTCGCGGGCGATCAACTCGTCCCGCTCCTCGACCAGGCCGCTGACCCAGTAGGGGATGCCGCAGGCCGAGTAGGAGGTGAAGTGCCCGCGTTCGAACGCGACGATCTCCAGCTCGGACCGGTCGCGGCGGCGACGCGCCTGCGACGCCGCCGACATCCCGGCGGCGTCGCCGCCGATGACGATCATGCGCTCGGCCACGTCGCCCATCCTGTCACGCCGGGCCACGGCCGCGTGGCCGCTCAGCCACGGGTCTGCCGCGCCACGTCCGCGACCACGTCGACGAGGCTGCCGGTACGCGCGAACACCGCCCGCTGTCGTGCCGCGCCGCTGCCGTGCCGCCGCAGCCCGCCCAGCAGATCGGTCACCCGGTCCAGGTCGCCGTGCCGTTCCAGTTCCGGGCGCAGCCGGTCGACGAGCCGGTCCAGCAGCTCCCAGGCCGGGCGCAGCTCACCGTCGGTGAGGTCGACGCCCTCGCCCTCCAGCCCGTCGTGGGCGGCCCGCCAGTGCGCCGCCACCAGCAGGTGGTGGTCGGTGTTGACGGCCGGGCGGCCGGCGGCGATGTCGGTGAGAGCTGTGGCGACGAGCGCGCGGACCAGCGCCGCCACCAGCACCGCGTCGTCCACCGACGGGCAGACGTCGCCGATGCGGATCTCCACCGTGGGGTACTTCGCGGACAGCCGGGCGTACCAGTAGAGCATCCCCTCGTCCAGCATCACGCCGCTGGCGATGAGCTGCCGGATCAGCCGCTCGTAGTGCTCGTGCGACTCCAGGTACGGGGTGGGCGCGACCGACGGCCAGCGTTCCCACTCCACCGAGCGCCAGCTCGCGTACCCGGTGTCCTCGCCCCGGGAGAACGGGGAGTTCGCGGTGACCGCGTGCAGGATCGGCAGCCAGGGCCGGACGTGGTTGAGCACCTGCACACCGGTGTCCGGATCGGGGATGCCGACGTGGATGTGCATGCCGTTGTTGCCGGGACCGGGCACCAGCAGCCGGAACCGCTCGATCATCCGGTCGAAGCGCGGCTTGTCCACCACCGGCGGCACCGGCCCGTCGACCGGCCCGGTGCCGATCGCGAGCAGCCGTACGCCGGCCCGCTCGGCCGCGTCGGCCAGTTCGGCGCGCAGCATCGACAGCGAGTGCCGGATCGAGGACAGGTCCAGCCCGGGCGGGCTGCCGATCTCGATCTGGCTGGTCTGGAACTCGCGTTCCACCTGACCGCGCAGCTCGGCCGGCACCTGCTCCATGACCAGGTCGACGGCGGGTACGGCGGTCCCGGTGTGCGGGTCGGCGAGCAGGAACTCCTCCTCGACGCCGACTGTCAGCAGGTCGGTTCCGCCCGATGCGGCGCTCCGCTCCCGCTCCGCCACTGAGCCACTCATCGTCACCACCGTCTCCTCCGGACCGCTCGCGGCACCGTGCCGCGTGGTCGAGGACCTGTTACCCACCGTGTCCGTTTGGGGAAACGTGCCGCTGGGCGTGTCGGCGCCGGTTCGCCCGAACGGGTCGTGCCGCCGGTGGGCGTGCACGGGCCCGCGGGGCGTGACACGGCGGGCTAGGGTGGCCGTGTGACGGGGATGCTGGCGGTGCTGACGGGAGCGTGGGCGTACGCCCTCGCCCTGTTCGCCGACCGACCGGCCGGGCTGATCGCCGGTGCGGCGGTCGTCGCCGCGCTGCTGCTCGCCACGCTGCTCGCGCTGCGGGTCCGCGCGCTGCCCACGCCGCCCGGCACCCGGTTCGCCGCCGCGTTGCGTGCCCGCGCCCGCCGTCGCGGGGTGCCCCGGCAGGTCGACCCGGACGCGCCGGGCCGTCCCCGCCCTCGGGCACCCGGCCTGCGCCCCTCGGCCGCGTAGCCACCTTCTTCCGGCCCGCGTCGGCGGGCCGGTAGATCCCTCCATCCCGGCTTCCGCGGCCGATTCCGTCGTCATCCGTCCCGCCGTGCGGCACGTCGCTGCCCGGGACACCCGGAATCGCCTTCGAGGGGTCCACCCATGCTCGCCTTCGCACCGTTGCACTCCGCGGCCTCGGCCGCGGCCACAGTCGTCACCTGGCTCGCCGACGTGCTCGCCCCGCTCACCGGCGGCGCCGCGACTGCGGCCGCCATCGTCCTGTTCACAGTCGCCGTCCGGCTGCTGATCTCCCCGCTGACAGTGGCCCAGGTCCGCGGGGAGCGGCGTCGCACCGCGCTCGCCCCCGAGGTACGGGAACTCCAGCGCCGGTACGCCGACGACCCGGCCCGCCTCCAGAGCGAGCTGTTCGCGCTCTACCGCAACGCCGGGGCCAGCCCGGTCGCGGGCTGCCTGCCGGCGCTGTTGCAGGCGCCGTTCTTCCTGGTCATGTACCGCCTGTTCGCCACCGGTGACGGCGCGCCGGAGCTGCTGGGGGAGCGGCTCGCCGGCGTACCGCTGGGGTGGCACCTCGGCGACGGCCTGGCCGGCCCGGTGCCGCTGGTGTTCGGCGTGCTGCTGGCCGCGCTGCTGGCGCTGGCCTGGTGGTCGTCGCGGCGGATGCGCCGGGCGGCGGCCGCCACCGGCACCGTGGCCGGGACGCCGGCCGAGGGTCCGGGTGCGGCGGTGCTCGGGCGGGTGCTGCCGCTGCTGCCGTACGGCACGGTGCTGGTGGCGCTCGTGGTGCCGCTGGCGGCGGTGCTCTATCTGGTCACCACCACGGCGTGGACGGCGCTGGAGCAGGTGGTGCTGCGCCGGCCGCAGCCGGCGGCGGCCATCGACAAGCGTTGACAAGTGCGGGGGCGGGCGCGTAGAAATCGCTCTCAGAGAGCGCTCTCCCGGACCCGTCCCCGCAGAGAGGCACCCCGAATGAATCCGATCCCGGCGGCCCCGGCCGCCTCCGCCACCGTGCCCCGAACACGCCGCCGGCTCGCCCTGGCCGCCGGTGTCCTCGCGCTCACCACAGCGCTCGCGGGCGTCTCGATGACCGCCCAGGCCGCGGTGCCCCCGACACCGTCCGGGTGGAGCCTGGTGTGGAGCGACGACTTCACCGGCTCCGCCGGCACGCTGCCCTCGTCCGCCAACTGGATCATCGACACCGGCACCGGCTACCCGGGTGGCCCGGCCAACTGGGGCACCGGCGAGATCCAGATCTACACGTCCAGCACCGCGAACCTGGCCCACGACGGCTCGGGCAACCTGCGCATCACGCCGCTGCGGGACTCGGCCGGCCGCTGGACCTCGGCCCGGATCGAGACGGTACGGGCGAACTTCAAGCCGCCGTCGGGTGGTGTGCTGGCCCTGGAGGGCCGGATCCAGATGCCGAACGTGACGGGCGCGGCGGCGTCCGGGTACTGGCCGGCGTTCTGGGCGCTCGGCTCGCCGTACCGGGGCAACTACCAGAACTGGCCGGGCATCGGTGAGTTCGACGTGATGGAGAACGTCAACGGGATCAACTCGGTCTGGGGCGTGCTGCACTGCGGCGTCGCGCCGGGCGGCCCGTGCGGGGAGTTCAACGGCATCGGCGCCTCCCGGGCCTGCCCGGGCAGCACCTGCCAGTCGGCGTTCCACACCTACCGGTTCGAGTGGGACGCCTCGACCAGCCCGCAGCAACTGCGCTGGTACGTCGACGGCCAGCTCTTCCACACCGTCGGGCAGAACCAGGTCGGTGAGCCGTACTGGAGTCAGATGACCAACCACGCCGGCTACTTCCTGCTGCTCAACGTGGCGATGGGCGGCGGATTCCCGGACGGCGTGGCCGGCTCGGCGACCCCCACCGGATCGACCGTGCCCGGCCGGTCGATGCTCGTCGACTACGTGGCCGTCTACACCCGCGGTGGCGGGAGCAACCCGTCGCCCACGCCGACCACGCCGCCGCCGGGCGGGGTGCGGGACGCGTACGCGACGATCCAGGCCGAGTCGTTCAACGCGCAGAACGGCGTGCAGGTGGAGACGTGCGCCGAGGGCGGCCAGGACATCGGCTGGCTCGCCAACGGCGACTGGGCCCGCTACGACAACGTCGACTTCGGCTCGACGCCGCCGCGCGACTTCGTGGCCCGGGTCGCCTCCGGCGCGGCGTCCGGCGTGAGCGGGCTGGTGGAGGTTCGGGTGGACAGCCCGACCGCGCCGCCGATCGGCAGTTTCGCAGTAGGCAACACCGGCGGCTGGCAGACCTGGCGCTCGGTGCCCGGCAACGTCGGCGCGGTGACCGGCCGGCACACGGTCTACCTGACGTTCAGCAGCGGCCAGCCGTCCGACTTCGTCAACGTCAACTGGTTCACCTTCCGCCGCTGAGCGCGGCCGGGACGCGGCCCGGACCCCCTCCGGGGTTCGGGCCGCACCGGTGCTGGACAGAAACAGTTAACACTCTTAATAATGGGCGCACGTCGACGGTTGTGAATCCCTCTCCACCCCCGCCCGTCCCCTGGAGGACGCCGTGAGACTCCGCCCCCGCCTGGCGACGCTCGCCGCCGCGCTGACCACCGCCGTGGTCGCCGGTGCCCTGCTCGCCGCGCCACCCGCCTCCGCCGCCACCGCCGCGTTCGTCCGCACCTCCAGCTGGAGCAGCGGGTACGAGGCCCGGTTCACAGTCACCAACGACAGCTCCGCCGCGATCTCCTCGTGGAACGTCCAGTTCGACCTGCCGTCCGGCAGCACGCTCGGCTCGTTCTGGGACGCCCGGCTGACCACCTCCGGCCAGCACGTCACAGCCGTCAACCAGTCCTGGAACGGCGCGCTCGCCCCGGGCGCCAGCACCAGCTTCGGCTTCGTCGTCAGCGGCACCGGCGACCCGGTGAACTGCACGGTCAACGGCGCCTCCTGCACCGGCGGCGGCAACCCCGGCAACCCGGGCGCACCGGCCACGCCGGGCGGGCTGCGGGTCACCGGCACCACCGCGTCCGCCGTCTCGCTCGCCTGGAACGCGGTCTCCGGCACCGTCACCGGCTACCGGGTGTACGAGGGCGGCACGGTCAAGGCCACAGTCACCGGCACCTCGGCCACCGTCTCCGGGCTGGCCGCGTGCAGCGGGCACAGCTACACCGTGACCGCGTACAACGGCACCGGCGAGTCGGCGAAGTCGGCGGCGGTCGCGGCCACCACCAGCGGCTGCACCGGTGGCGGCAGTGGCGCGATGGCCGCCGCGCCGTACCTCTACCCGGGCTGGGTCGACCCGCCCGCGCCCGCCACCGTGATGGGCGCGACCGGCATCAAGTGGTTCACCATCGCGTTCGTGCTGTCCGGCGGCGGCTGCACCCCGGCCTGGGACGGCAGCGGCCCGCTGACCGGCGGCACGCACGCCGCCACCATCGCCGCGATCAAGGCGGCCGGCGGCGACGTCATCCCGTCCTTCGGCGGCTGGAGCGGCAACAAGCTCGGCCCGAACTGCTCGTCCGCCGCTGCCCTGGCCGGCGCGTACCAGAAGGTCATCAACGCGTACGGGCTGAAGGCGATCGACATCGACATCGAGAACAGCGACGAGTTCGAGAACGAGGTGGTGCAGGACCGCATCCTGGACGCCCTGAAGATCGTCAAGCAGAACAACCCGGGGATCAAGACGATCATCACGTTCGGCACCTCGACCACCGGGCCGTCGTACTACGGCACCCGGCTGATCAACCAGGCGGCGGCCAAGGGCGCCGGGATCGACGTGTTCACCATCATGCCGTTCGACTTCGGCGGCGGCGCGAACATGTACCAGAACACCGTGAACGCGGCCGAGGGCCTGAAGACCGCGCTGCGCAACGCGTTCGGCTGGTCGGACGCCACCGCGTACGCGCACATGGGCCTGTCCGGCATGAACGGCCTCTCCGACCAGCAGGAGCTGATCTCGCCGGCCACCTGGACGCAGATCCGCGACTGGGCGAAGGCGCGCGGCCTGGCCCGGTTCACGTTCTGGTCGGTCAACCGGGACCGGCCCTGCCCCGGCGGCGGCGTGGTCGCCAACTGCTCCGGCATCGCGCAGAACACCTGGGAGTTCACCGGCATCACCGCGGGCTTCTGACCCGCGCGGCGGTCAGCGCCCGGTGGTCACCGACTGCCGGGCGCGCCGCCGGCGCACCTTCTTCACCGCCCAGCTCACGATCATGAAACCGAAGACGGCGAAGATCGCGTAGTTGAACCACTGGCTGTACTTGTCGACGTCCTTCCACCGCGAGCCCAGGGTGAACCCGGCGCCGACGATCAGGGCGTTCCACACCCCGCTGCCGAGCGTGGTGAGCAGGATGAACTCACCGAGCGGCATCCGGTTCGCGCCGGCCGGGATGGAGACCAGGCTGCGGACCACCGGCACCACCCGGCCGATCAGCACCGCCCACCGGCCGTGCCGCTCGAACCAGCGGTCGGCCTTCTCCAGGTCCTGCAGGTCGACCAGCGGGATGTGGTCCAGCCAGCGCTTGAGCCGCTCCTCGCCGAGCGCCGCGCCGAGCCAGTAGAGCACCAGCGCGCCGAGCAGCGAGCCGACCGTCGCGGCGACCACGATGAACACCACGTTGAACCGGCCCTCGGCGGACAGGTAACCGGCCATCGCCAGCACGATCTCGCTCGGGATCGGCGGGATGATGCTCTCCAGCGCCACCAGCAGTGCCACGCCGACCGCGCCGAGCGAGTCGATCACGCTCGCCACCCAGCCGGTCAGCCCGGTGAACTGGTTCGGGTCGACGTCCTGGGCCAGGGCCATGGGGGTCCTTCCACGCGAGAGCCGGAGATCCGAAGGTGTTACCCGGACCGGCGGCTGTCACACCTGTGACTCAGCCCTCCGGGTGCAGCGCGGCGTCCGCCGGACCCCGCCGCCAGCCGGTGAAGCGGACCAGCAGGCCGCCCCGGCTGGGCGAGCAGCAGTACGGTCCGGCCGACGCCTGCGCCGCCGGATCGAGCGGGGCGACACGGACCAGCCGCCACGGCTCGTCCTCGCACCGGGCCCGCACGGTGAGCGCGTCGCCGGCCCGGCTCACCCGGACCGTCACCTCCCGGCCCGACCACTGCGGCACCGGCGCCACCGACCAGTCGGAGAATTCGTCGGTGACCACGGCGCCCACCTGCGGCGAACCGTCGCTCACCTCGACCCCGGCCTTGGTCCACCGCCGCTCGTCCACCCGGACCAGCACGCCGGCCTGGTCGAACCGGGCCGAGTAGTCGAGGACGAACGACACCTCCACGGCGCTGCCCGCGGGGAACGGCGCGAGCAGTGCCGAGCCGTCGTCGTGCACGAAGCCGTAGCTGGTGCGCCGCCAGAAGTCGCTGCCGCCGTGCGGCTCGACCAGCAGGCCGCGACCGTCCGGCTCGGCCCGCTCCGGCGGGTTCAGCCAGGTGCCGGCGGACCAGTCGTACGCCTCCTCGCTCATCGGAGCACCGTACCGGGTTTGCCGTCGCGCGCGTTCGGAGAAGTAGTCCTCGCATGGGTGACAGGTGGTATCAGGAGGCGGTCGTCTACTGCCTCGACGTCGACACGTACGCGGACTCCGACGGCGACGGGGTGGGTGACTTCCAGGGGCTGATCGGCCGGCTGGACTACCTGGCCCGGCTCGGCGTGACCTGCCTGTGGCTGAACCCGATCCACCCCTCGCCGAACGAGGACGACGGGTACGACGCCACCGACTTCTACAACGTCGACCCGCGCCTGGGGACGCTCGGCGACTTCGCCGAACTGCTGCATCAGGCGAGCAACAGGGGCATCCGGGTGATCATCGACCTGGTGGTCAACCACACCTCGGACCAGCACCCGTGGTTCCAGTCGGCCCGGTCCTCGCCCGACTCGCCGTACCGGGACTGGTACGTCTGGGCCGACCACGAGCCGGACGACCGCCACCAGGGCATGGTCTTCCCCGGCGAGCAGCACGAGACGTGGACCTACGACCGGACCGCCAAGGCGTGGTACTACCACCGCTTCTACAAGTTCCAGCCGGATCTGAACATCGAGAACCCGAACGTCCGCGCGGAGATCAAGAAGATCACCTCGTTCTGGCTCCAGCTCGGCGTCTCCGGCTTCCGGATGGACGCGGTGCCGTTCATCATCGAGCGCACCGAGCCGGGCAACCCGAACTCGCCGAAGGACTTCGACTTCCTCACCGACCTGCGCCAGCACGTGCAGTGGCGGCGCGGCGACGCGGTCCTGCTGGCCGAGGCGAACGTCGAGCCGGACGAGCTGCCCGTCTACTTCGGCGACGGCAGCGGCTCGGGCAACCGGATCCACATGCTCTTCGACTTCATGCTCAACGGCCGGCTGATGCTCGCCCTGGCCCGGGAGGACCCGGAGGTGATCATCGAGGCGTTGCGCGACACCCCGAAGCTGCCCACCGGCGGCCAGTGGGCGACGTTCCTGCGCAACCACGACGAGATCGACCTGTCCCGGCTCACCGCCGACCAGCGCAACGACGTGCTGGCGAAGTTCGGGCCGGACGAGAACATGCAGCTCTACGGCCGGGGCATCCGCCGTCGTCTCGCGCCCATGCTCGGCAACGACCGCCGGCACATGGAGCTGGCGTACTCGCTCCAGTTCTCGCTGCGCGGCACGCCGGTGCTGCGCTACGGCGAGGAGATCGGCATGGGGGAGAACCTGTCGCTGGACGGGCGCGACGCGATCCGTACCCCGATGCAGTGGTCGTACGCGGACAACGCCGGGTTCTCCACGGCCGAGCCGGAGAAGCTGGTCCGCCCGGTGATCGACAAGGGCGAGTACGGCTACCAGAAGGTCAACGTCACCGCCCAGCGCAAGGATCCGCGCTCGCTGCTCGGCTGGTTCGAGCGGATGATCCGGACGCTGCGCGAGGCGCCGGAGACCGGCTCGGGCAGCACCACCCACATCGACGTGCCGATGCCGTCGGGCGTGCTCGCGCACCGCGCCGACGGTCGTACCGGGACCATGGTCTTCCTGCACAACCTCGGCACCGAAGACGTCGAGGTCGACCTGAGCACGCTGGCGCCGGAGGCGGACCTGCCGATCGACGTGCTCAGCGACCGCAACTACGAGGACGTGGGCAAGCTCGACCGGCTCAAGCTCGGCGGGTACGGCTACCGGTGGATCCGGCTCTGCCGGGGCCACGAGCGGTAGGGGGCGGCGTACCGGCGGGTTAAGCTCCTTCGATCGAGCCACAAGTTACCGGGAGGTAAGCATGTCGGAGGAGCCCCGCGTCGCCATCGTCACCGGAGCCGCGCGCGGCATCGGCGCGGCGACCGCACGCCGGCTGGCGGCCGACGGCATGGCCGTCGCCGTGGTCGACATCGACGAGTCCGCCACCAAGGAGACGGTGGACGCCATCGGCTCGGCCGGCGGCCGGGCTCTCGGCGTCGGCGCCGACGTGTCCGACCGGACCCAGGTCGAGGCCGCCGTGGAACGGATCGCCGCCGAACTGGGCGCACCGACAGTGCTCGTCAACAACGCCGGTGTGCTGCGCGACAACCTGCTGTTCAAGATGACCGACGGCGACTGGGACACGGTCATGGGCGTGCACCTGCGCGGGGCGTTCCTGTTCAGCCAGGCCGCGCAGAAGCACATGGTCGAGGCGAAGTGGGGCCGGATCGTCAACCTGTCCAGCACCTCCGCGCTCGGCAACCGGGGCCAGGCCAACTACTCGGCCGCCAAGGCCGGCCTCCAGGGCTTCACCAAGACGCTGGCGATCGAGCTGGGCCCGTTCGGGGTGACCGTCAACGCGGTCGCGCCGGGCTTCATCGTCACCGACATGACCGCCGCGACCGCGGCGCGGATGAAGGTCGACTTCGACGATCTCCAGAAGCACGCCGCCGCCGAGATCCCGGTACGCCGTCCCGGCCGCCCGGAGGACGTCGCGCACACCATCTCGTTCCTGGCCAGCGAGGGGGCGTCCTTCGTCTCCGGTCAGGTCATCTACGTCGCCGGCGGTCCGAAGGACTGACCGGCCCGACCCGGCGCGGGCCCGCTCAGGCGGGGTCGCGCCGGGTGCGCCAGAGCCAGAACAGGCCGAGCACCGGCAGCACCAGCGGCACGTAGCCGTAGCCGCTGCCGAAGTCGGACCACACCGTCTCGTCCGGGAACAGCTCCTTGTCGGCGATGCTCAGCACGCCCACGCCGAGCACGCCGACCAGTTCGACTGTGCAGCAGGCGAGCGCGACCCGGCGGCCGGTGTGCCCGGCGCGGGCCAGCCCGACCGCCGCCACGATGTAGATCAGCGCGGCGAGCGCGGAGAGCAGGTACGCCACCGGCGCCTCGTCGAACTTCGTGGCGATCTGCAAGCCGGCCCGCGAGGTCGCGGCGATGGCGAAGACGATGTAGATGGCGATCAGCAGCCGTCCCGGGCCGCGGTTGGTGGCGCGCTGCTCGTGCGCGGTCGTGGTCTCAGCCACCGAGGACCTCCCAGGTCTGCTGGAGCCGTACCGCCACCACGGGCGTGACCAGGCAGATCGCGCAGACGATGCCCGAGCCCCAGCGGGTCGGCTCCATCCGGGCCAGCACCCAGGCCAGCGGCGGCAGGCAGACGAGCGTCGCCAGGTAGCCGAAGAACGCGCCCGGCTCGCCCGGCCGCTCGCCGCCGCCGAGCGCGACGAGCGCCGTCACGGTGAGCGCGAGCAGCGCCACCTCCAGCACGGCCAGGCCGACGAACTGGATCCGGTCCGGCGGCCGGTGGCGTACCGCCGCCACCAGGGCCCAGACGGCGAGCGCCAGCGAGATCACGATCGCGACCGTGGCGAGCGGCCCTTCCACCGGGGAGGCGGAGGCGGCCGCCGCGCTGGTCGTCGACACGGTGTCGTTCACCGGCACAGCCTACTAACCGGTGTAGTAGCGGCTCGCCCGCCGGGTCGGGGCACGCCGGACGGGCCGGGGGACTAGCGTGGATCACGGTCCCGGCGTACGCCGGTGGCGGACGTCGACGGCAGGGGGCCGGGGTGCGGTTCGGGTTGTTCGGCACGGGTTACTGGGCGGCGGAGACGCACGCCGCGGCCATCGAGGCGCACCCGCGGGCCCGGCTCGCCGGCGTCTGGGGGCGCAACCCCGCGAAGGCGGAGGAACTGGCCACCCGGCACGGCGTACCGGCCTTCACCGACGTCGACGCGCTCATCGACGCCTGCGACGCGGTCGCCGTGGCGCTCCCGCCGGACGTGCAGGCCGACATCGCCGTGCGGGCCGCCACCGCCGGGCGGCACCTGCTGCTGGACAAGCCGCTGGCGCTCGACCTCGCCGACGCCGACCGGGTGGTCGACGCGGCGCAGGCGTCCGGGGTGGCCTCGGTGGTCTTCTTCACCCAGCGCTTCCACCCGAACGTCACCGGTTTCCTCGCCTCGACCGCGGCGGCCGGCGGCTGGCAGCACGCCCGCGCCACCATGTTCGCGTCGATCTTCCAGCCCGGGAACCCGTACGGCGACTCGACCTGGCGGCGGGAGCGCGGCGCGCTCTGGGACATCGGCCCGCACGCGTTGTCGCTGATCCTGCCGGTGCTCGGCCGGGTCACCCGGGTCGCCGCGATGGACGGCCCGAGCGGCCTGGTGCACCTGCTGCTCACCCACGACGGCGGCGCGACCAGTTCGCTCTCGCTCACCCTGGACGCGCCGTCCGAGGCGGTCACCCGGGATTTCGTCTTCTTCGGCGAGAACGGCACCGAGACCGTCCCGCCCGGCGACGGCAGCGCGCTCCAGGCGTTCGGCGCCGCGCTCGACCAGTTGCTGGAGGAGGTCGACGCGGGCACCCGCGACCACCGCTGCGACGTGCGGTTCGGCCGCGAGGTGGTGGCGGTGCTGGACGCCGCGCAGACCGCCCGCGCCCAGGGCCGCACCGTCGAGATGTAAGGAAGGGCCCCTTCTTAACGCCTCCGGTAGAGGAGGGGCCCCCGCTTAACACCCACCGGTCAGGCGTCGGCCAGCGTGACCAGCGCCTCGCCCAGCTCGGTGGGGGTGTGGAACTCCTCGGCCGGCAGGGACCGCAGCGCCTGCAGCGCCTCGGTGTCGGCGCCGTTCTCCTGGCCCCAGCGGACCAGGTCCTCCCGCGAGACCGGGTAGTCGAGCCCGGCCAGGAACTCCCGCAACTGCGCACCGGTGACGGTCATGCCGCCCGGCTACCCACTGAGCCCGGCACCATGCCCGCCGGCGGGTACGGCCCGGGTCCGCCGTACGCCCGCCGCCGGACCCAGCGGCGGCGGTTTGTCCCGGCGGGCCCCGGGTAGCCGCTGACATGCTGGTACAGCGGCTCGGCGCGCCGAGCGACTTCGACCCCTTGCTGGACCGCGTGCGGGACGCCCGGGTGGTGATGATCGGCGAGGCGACGCACGGCAGCTACGACTACTACCGGCTGCGGGAGCAGTTGACCCGGCGGCTCATCGCCGAACAGGGGTTCGACTTCGTGGCGGTGGAGGGGGACTGGCCGGACTGCGACCGGGTGCACCGGTCGGTGGTGGGCGCGCCGGACGGGCCGGCCGATCCGCTCGCCGCGCTGGAACGGTTCGAACGCTGGCCCACCTGGATGTGGGCGAACGCCGAGGTGGCCCGCTTCTGCCGCTGGCTGCGGGCGTGGAACCTGGAACGCCCCGAGGGGGAGCGGGCCGGCTTCCACGGGCTGGACGTGTATTCCCTCTGGGAGTCGATGCAGGCCATCTTCGACTACCTCGGTGAGGAGGATCCGGCCTCGCTGGAGGCGGCCCAGGAGGCGTACCGCTGCTTCGAGCCGTACGGCAAACGGGCCGAGGAGTACGGGATGGCCAGCCGGTTCGTCTCCGCCCGGTGCGAGGAGGAGGTGGTCCGGCTGTTGGCGCGTACCCGGGAACAGGCCGCCACGGACGGCCCGGACCGCTTCTCGGCCTGGCAGAACGCGGAGGTGGTGGCCGGCGCGGAGCGGTACTACCGGGCCATGGTCGGCGGCGGCCCCGAGTCGTGGAACGTCCGCGACGTCCACATGGCCGACACGCTCGACCGGCTGCTCGACCGATACGGGCCGGGCTCGCGGGGCATCGTGTGGGCGCACAACACGCACGTCGGCGATGCCCGGGCCACCGACATGGCGGCGGACGGCATGGTCAACATCGGGCAGCTCGGCCGGGAACGGCACGGCCGGGACGCGGTGGCGCTGATCGGCTTCGGCAGCTGGCGCGGCAGCGTGGTGGCCGCGCCGCGCTGGGGCTCACCGGCCGAGACGATGGTGGTCCCACCGGCGCGGGAGGGCTCGGTGGAGCATCGGCTGCACGAGCTGATGCCGGACCGGGCAGTGCTGGTCTTCGGCGGCGACGGCCAGCCGGAATGGGTGACCGGCGAGGCGGACCACCGGGCCATCGGGGTGGTGTACGACCCGAGCTTCGAGTCCTGGGGCAACTACGTGCCGACCCGGCTGGGTGAGCGCTACGACGCGTTCATCTGGTGCGACGAGGCCACAGCGCTGCACCCGCTGCCGACGTGCGTCACGCCCGGTGAGATGGAGACGTATCCGGCGGGCGTGTGACGGGTGGGGCCCCGCGGGGGCCCCACCCGTGCGGATCACACGTTCGCGTGCTGCTTCTCGGCGAGGTGGGCGCGCAGGCCCTCACCCTCGACGTCCACGTTGGGCAGGATCTTGTTCAGCCAGCGCGGCAGCCACCATGCGGCGTTGTTCAGCAGCGACATCACCGCCGGCACGATCGTCATCCGGACCACGAACGCGTCGATGGCGACACCGATCGCGAGCGCGAAGCCCATCGACTTGATGATCGGGTCCTCCAGGAAGACGAAGCCGCCGAACACCGAGATCATGATGAGCGCGGCGGCGGTGACCACCCGGGCGCCGTGCCCCATGCCGTTGATGGTGGCCTGCTGGGCGGTGTCGCCGTGTACGAAGTCCTCGCGCATCCGGGAGACCAGGAAGACCTCGTAGTCCATGGCCAGGCCGAACAGGATGCCGATGAGCAGGATCGGCAGGAAGCTGACCAGCGGGGCGGGGGTGTCCAGGCCGACCAGGTCGGCCAGGTGGCCCTGCTGGAACACCGCCACGGTGATGCCGAACGTGGCCGCCACGGTGAGCAGGAAGCCCAGCGCCGCCTTGACCGGCACCAGGATCGACCGGAACACCAGCATCAGCAGCAGGATCGACAGACCCACCACCAGCAGCAGGTAGACCGGCAGCGCGTCGGAGAGCTTCTCCGACACGTCGATGCCGAC
Source organism: Micromonospora sp. RV43 (assembly GCF_001029515.1). Lineage (NCBI taxonomy): Bacteria > Bacillati > Actinomycetota > Actinomycetes > Micromonosporales > Micromonosporaceae > Micromonospora > Micromonospora sp. RV43. The sequence goes on from NZ_LEKG01000043.1 coordinate 31,313, forward strand.
AGCGGTGACGCCGGTGAGCAGCACGTCGGCGTTCTGGATGCCCGACACCTGCTTGCGGATGTCGTGCACCACCGTCTCGGTGGCCTCCTCGGTCGGCCCGGTCTTCGGGATCACCCCGATCAGCGCGGTACGCCCCGACGGGTCGACCTGCGGCGGGGCCACGGCCAGCACCCCGTCGGTCTTCTGGACCAGCGCGGTCACCTGCGGGATGGCGGCCTGGGTGGCCTGCGGCGAGTCGGCGGTCACCACGACCGCGAGCCGACCGGTGAAGCCGGGGCCGAAGCCCTCGCGGATCAGATCGCTGCTGACCCGGGCCGGGGTGCCCTCGGCGGCGGCGGAGGCGTCCGGCAGCGCCAGGCGCATGTCCTGGGCCGGGATCGCGAGCAGGCCGAGGCCGAGCAGCCCGACCAGGATCACCGGGATGCGCAGTCTGGTCACCCACCGCGCCCAGCGGAAGCCGAAGCCGGAGCGGTCCTCCGAGCCGGTGGTCGGGTCCTCGACCGCCTTGCGGTCACGCAGCTTGCGCGGCAGCACCTTGTGTCCGGCGAAGCCGAGCAGCGCCGGAGCCAGCGTGATCGCCACCAGCACGGCCACTGTGACGGTGCCGGCGGCGGCCAGGCCCATCACGGTGAGGAACGGGATGCCCACCACGGCAAGGCCGGCGAGCGCCACCACGACCGTCGCGCCGGCGAAGACCACAGCCGAGCCGGCGGTGCCGACCGCACGGCCGACCGCCTCCTCCGGGGGGAGCCCGTCGAGCAGGTTCTGCCGGTGCCGGGAGGTGATGAACAGCGAGTAGTCGATGCCGACCGCGAGGCCGAGCATCAGCGCCAGGATCGGCGCGGTGCTGGTCAGCTCGACCGCGCCGCTGAGCGCGAACAGACCGGCCATGCCGACGCCGACGCCGATGAGCGCGTTCAGCATGGTCATCCCGGCCGCCACGAGCGAGCCGAACGTGATCACCAGAACGATCGCCGCGACCAGCACGCCGATCGCCTCGGTCGAGCCGACCTCCGGCTCACCGTTGAGCACCTCGCCGCCGGGGGCGATCTGCCAGCCCTGCGCCTCGGCCTGCGCGCCGACCTTCTCGTACGCGTCGCGCTGCTCGTCGGTCACCTCGTCCGCGCCGCCGGCGAACTGCACCTGGATCAGCGCGTACCGGCCGTCCGGGGTGAGCGCCTGCGCCTGGTACGGGTCGACCGCGCCGACCACGCCCGGGAGCGTGGCCGCCTCCTGCGTGACCTGCTTGACCACCGCCTGTCCGGCGGGTGAGGTCAGCGCGCCGTCCTGCGGCGCCTTGATCGCGATCGTGCCGGTGGCGCCGCTGGCCGCCGGGAAGCGGTCGGCGAGCAGGTCGATCGCCTTCTGCGACTCGGTGCCCGGCATGGTGAAGTTGCTCGCCGTCGGGCCCCTCAGCGTGGCCGCGGCCAGGCCGAGTCCGACGAGTACGACGAGCCAGACGACGGCGACGAGTCGCCGCCGGCGCAGGGATGCCCGGCCGAGCCGGTACAGCAGGGTCGCCATGGACCTTCCTTGTCCTCGGGGTTCGGATCAGGTGGTGACTTCGAGCGCGCGGTACGCCACGGCGAGCAGCGCGGGTCGCAGCTGGTCGTCGGGGATGTCCAGGAACTCGCCGCAGGTCTCGGCGATGCCGGCGAGCACGACGAGCGCCGCGACGCGTGCCTCCGGACGGTCGGAGAAGCCGGAGAAGGCGGCGATGAGTTGTTCGGAGATCTGCTGGATGTGGGCGAACGCGGGCTGCTGGAGCAGATCGGGGAACTCGCCCCGGAGCAGCGCGATCTCCCGGCGGAAGCGGACCGCCAGGTCGACGAAGCCGTCCGCGGCGACGCGTTGGGCCTCGGCGCCGGTGTGCGCGGCGATGCGGACGTCCAGCTCCTCCAGCATCGTGATGGCCGGGGCCATCAGCTCGCAGAGCAGGGCGTCCTTGCTGGCGAAGTGGTAGAGCACCGTCGCCTTGGAGCAGCCGACATCGCGGGCGATGTCCTGCAGCGAGGTGCCCTTGTACCCGGTGACGGCGAACCGGCGAGCGGCCGCGGCCAGCAGCTCGTCGTGGGTGGCGGTGGTGGGTCGCGCCATGTCCTCCAGCATGCCTGACCGATCGGTCAGGTGCTGACCGATCGGTCAGATCGCGCGCGTGGCGTTCGCCACAACGACCCGTTTTCGCAGGTCAGGCCGGTGGGCGGCCGTGTGTGCGGTCGTACTCGGCCCGGGCCGCGCTGATCGCCTCCCGGTGCCGCTCCGCCCAGCTCGTCAGCGCCACCAGCGACTCGTACAGCTCCCGGGCCATCGGTGTGGCGGTGTACTCCACCTTCGGCGGCACCGTGGGATGCACGTGCCGGTGAAGCAGCCCGTCCCGCTCCAGATTGCGCAACGTCAGCGTGAGCATCCGGCGGCTGATCCCCTCCACCCGGCGCTCCAGCTCGGTGAAGCGGACCGGGCCGGCCGAGGCGGCGATCAGGACGCCGATGGCCCACTTGCCGCCGACCCGGTCCAGCGCCTCCCGCACGGTGCAGGCGCTCGCCTGCCCCGCCGCGTCCGGTCCGCACCGCTCCGACTCCGCCTCACCCACGCCCCCGATCGTCGCAGGTGCCGGCCGGTGCGGCGCGCCGGGCACCGTGTCGGGGTTGCCGAGCCGGGCCCGGCCCGGGATGGTGGTCCGATGGGTGCCGCCGACGAGACCCGGGCCGGAGTGTCGCTGACCAACCTCGACCAGCCGCTGTTCGACGGCGCCGGGGCGACCAAACGCGACCTGGTCGACTACCTCGACGCGATGGCCGACCGGATCCTGCCGGAACTGCGGGACCGGCCGCTGTCGGTGCTGCGGGTGCGGCCCGGCCAGGAGCCGTTCATGCAGAAGAACCTGCCGAAGTACACGCCCGGCTGGGTGCGCCGCACCGAGGTGTGGGCGGAGGCGTCGCACCGGCGGATCTCGTACGCGCTCTGCGACGACCGGCGGACGCTGCTCTGGTTCGCCAACCAGCGGGCGGTGGAGTACCACCCGACGCTGGCCCGCGCCGGTGCGCCCGAGCACCCGTCCCACCTGGTGCTCGACCTGGACCCGCCGGAGGGGGACGCGTTCGGCGCCGTGGTGCGGGTCGCCCTGCTGGTCCGGCAGGCGCTCGCCGACGCCGGGCTCGCCGGCGCGGTGAAGACGAGCGGTGCCAAGGGGCTGCACGTGGTCGTACCGGTGGACCCGGCCACCACGGCGGAGGAGGCCGCCGCCGCGACCCGCGCTCTCGCCGTCCGTACCGAACGGCTCGACCCGGCGGCCGCGACCACCGCGTTCATCGTCGCCGACCGCGGCGGCCGCGTCTTCGTCGACTCCACCCGGGCGTACGGCGCGACTGTGGTGGCCGCCTACAGCCCCCGGATCCGGCCCGGCGCCCCGGTGTCGTACCCGGTGGGCTGGACCGATCTGGAGAGCGCGACCCCGGCCGACTTCACCGTGCGGACCGTGCCGGGCCTGCTGGGGGACCGGGATCCCTGGGCTGAGGCGCTGCCCGCGCCGCAGCGCCTGCCGGCGGACCTGGTCGAGCAGGGGCGGACCATCCCGGTTGCCCGGGTGCAGGCGATGCACGAGGGCAAGCGCCGCGCCAAGGCCCGCCGCGAGGCCGGGTGACGCCGGTCCGCGTCAGCGGCGCCGGGTCGCCGTCGCCGGTGGGCGCTTGCCCCAGGTGAACGCGATGAGCACCACTGCCAGCACCCAGGTGACGATCATCGTCCAGATCGGGCGGGTCTCGGTGGCCGCGCCGACGAACCCGCCGATCGCGTAGCTGACCAGGCAGAGCAGGCCGGTCGCGGCGAGCCGCCCGGCCGCGCTGCGGCCCTCCGGCTCGAACACCCAGTCGGCGATGCCCTTCGTGGTGCGCAGCACTGTGCCGGTCTGGTACGACGTGGCGGTCTGCACGCCGAACGTGCGGACGACGAGCCCGCCGAGGATGCCGACCGGGAACGCCAGCAGCGCGGTCAGGAGCGTGCGCTCGGTCAGCGAGTCGCGCCCCGAGTCGAGGGACCGGTCCACCAGCCCCCAGAGCACGAGCAGCGCCAGCATGGCGAGCAGTTCCATGCCCGGCGGGGTGAGCGGTCCGGCCGGGCGCACGCGGCGGATCCCGGCGCCGAGCAGGCCGCCCAGGCCGAACGCGACAAGTGACGCCAGCGCGGACGGCCACGCCGGCAGGTGATCGGCGGCACCCATTCCGACGAACGCCACGTTGCCGGTCTGAATACCCACGAACACCTTGTACTTGAGGAACGAGAAGGCGTCTACCACACCGGCGAGGCCGGTGGAGAGCGCAAGTGCCAGAAACGGTATGTGGAAGTCGTATTCCCCCACCCGCCAGCGATCCTCCGCGTTATTGGACATTGCCCTCCCTACCCCTCGTTCCGCCCGTGAAACCGCTGCGGCGCGCGATGCGCAGAAGTGTCGGGGAAAGTGTTTCCTGTCGTTTCCGGTGAATGGCGCGATCGCGTTATTCACCAATGGCATCCGGTTCGGCAGCATCGCAATTGCGTCTCGACGGCGAGACTCGAAGCCGAAGGAGGCCGAGCGCATGTTCGTGCTCCCCGTCGCCAGAATCCGCGTCACGTTCTATTCGATCGCGGCGCTGGCCGTCGCCGGAGTCGCCACGGATGCTCCGGTCTGGAGCATCGCGGCGTCGCTGTTCCTCTGTGTCGCGATTCCGCTCGCGGTGGCCTTTCAGAGCCCGGAACACCTGCGGGCGTTGTTCGTCCCGTCCCGGGCCGCCGAATCGGCGGTCCACACCCGGAAGGAAATCCGTCATGCCCCGATCCAATGACCGTGCCGGAATGGGATCATCGCCCAAGGACCACCAGATGGTCGGCACGGTCCCGCGGAATCCGGCGATCGACCAGTCACACCCCGACCTGGTGCATCCGCCGTCGACAGACAACGGGCTCATGCCGAACCTGGTGTTCCCGTTCTCGCTGGCGCACACCCGGCAGGAGAGCGGCGGCTGGACCCGGGAGGTCACCAACCGGCTCCTGCCGATCGCCCACGACCTGGCGATCGTGAACATGAAGCTCAACCCCGGGGCGTACCGGGAACTGCACTGGCACATCCAGTCCGAGTGGGCCTTCGTCCTCACCGGCAGCTGCCGGATCGCCGCCGTGGACCAGGAGGGCCGCAACTTCCTGGAGGACGTCAAGGCCGGCGACCTCTGGTACTTCCCGGCCGGCATCCCGCACCACATCCAGGCGCACGACGAGGGCGTGGAGTTCCTGCTCGTCTTCGACGACGGCTGCTACTCCGAGGACGCCACGTTCCAGCTCACGGACTTCTTCTCGCACGTGCCGAAGGAGGTCATCGCCAAGAACTTCGGCTGGACGATGCAGCAGATGGCCAACTTCCCGCCCGAGTCCGAGCGGTACATCTTCCCGGGGCAGAGCCCGCCGCCGCTGGCCGAGGACCGGGTCTTCAGCCCCACCGGCGACGTGCCCCGGACGTTCAAGCACAGCCTGCTCGCCCAGACACCGGAGAAGTTCGAGGGCGGCAGCGTACGCATCGCCGACTCGAGCAACTTCGCCGCGGCGATCACCACCACCGTCGCCATGGTGGAGATCGAACCCGGAGCGATGCGGGAACTGCACTGGCACCCGAACGGCGCGGAGATGCAGTACGTGATCTCGGGCAAGGGACGCATGGGCGTCTTCGCCAACCACGGCACCGCGCGCACCTTCAACATGGAGACCGGCGACGTCGGCTACGTGCCGATCTCGATGGGCCACTACATCGAGAACATCGGTGACAAGCCCTTCATCTACCTGGAGCTGTTCCGGACCGCGAAGTTCGAGGACGTGTCGCTCGCCCAGTGGCTGGCCAACGTCCCGCCGGAGGTGGTCGCGGACACGATCAACGTGCCACGCGAGCTGATCGAGGCCCTTCCGAAGACGAAGAGCCCGCTGCAACGGCACTGAGAACGCGATGCTGAGCGCGGACGCCGCGGCCCTGTGGTGTCCGCGCTCCGCGCCGCATTCCTCAACCTTCGTCCCGCGACTCCCAGACCAGCGCCAGCTCCACCCGGTTGTGGACGCCGAGCTTCGCGTAGATCGAACGCAGGTGGGTGTCGACGGTGTGGAACGAGACGAACAGGTCCAGGGCCGCCTCCTGCTTCGTCATGCCGACCGCGAGCAGTTCGGCCACCCGCACCTCGGCGGGGGTCAGCGCGGCCACGGCCGGGCGGCAGGCGTCGTCTCCCGTCGTGCCGTCGGGCTCCGGCGTCCCGTCCCCGGCGACGCCGGCACCCATCCGGGTGTACATCGCGGCGCACTCGGCGAGCAGGCCGGGCGCCTCCGCCGGCGGCAGCCCGGGCGACCGCGCCAGGTCGTGCAGCGCGTCGGCCAGGGCCGGCCGGGCGGAGGTGGTGCGGAGCAGCCGTACCGCCGCGCGCAGCGCCGCCGGATCATCGGTCAGCAGCCCGTCGACCTGGTGCGCCACCCCGCGCCAGAGCGCGTTGTTCGCCATCCCGGCGGCCCGCTTCAGGTGGTCGGCGAGGATCTCGGCCCGCTGCCGGTCACCCAGCGCCAGCGCCGCGCGGACCAGCCGCGGGCCGTGGTGCGGCACCAGCAGCAGGGGAGCCATCGAGCGGTCCGGCATGGCGAAGGCGGCCCCCAGGAGCGCGGCGTGCCGGCCCGGTTCCGGGTCGCCCGCGGCGGCGCAGCCCAGACGGAACCACTGCATGTCGTCGGGCCAGCCCACCGTGGGGCGTTCGTCCGCCAGCAGCTTCCGGGCCGCGGCCACCTCACCCCGGCGCAGCAGCACCTCCACGACCGTGGCGAGCAGGTCCACCCGGGCCTGCGCCGGCAGGGCGACACCGCGTTCGGCCAACGCGAGGCGGGCCCGCGCCTCGGCCTCGGCCAGCTCGCCGGTGCTCAGCCGCAGGACGCAGTCCAGCGCGGTCACCAGCGGCTGCGCCACCGCGCCCAGCGTGTCGATCTCCCCGGCGACGCCGTCGAGCGCGGACGCCGCGTCGACGTACCGGCCGAGCGCGATCTGGTTCGCCACCCGGTCGACGCGCAGGAAGATCGCCTGGGTACGGGCAGCCGGCTCGCCCGCGTCCACCTCCCGCAGGATCCGCGCGGCGCGGGGCAGGTCGCCGGTGGCGGTGGCCCGGGACGCGTTCGTCAGGGCCAGCCGGATGCCGCCGCCGGGGGAGGGGCTGCGCTCGTGCGCCCGCTCCGCCGCCGCCACCAGCTCGGCGGCGTCGGGATGCCCGAACCGGGCCGCCAGCGACGCCAGCATGGTGAGCGTCCAGCTCCGCCCGGCGGCGTCGAGCTCCTGGTTCAGCGCCCGCCCGAGGTACGTCAGGGACAGCGAGGGGCGCTGTGTCGCGTAGTAGGCCCCGAGCCGCCCGTGCAGCATCGCCCGCTGCCGTGGCCCGTACCTGTCGGCGGCGACCTCCCGGTGCAGCATGCGCAGCGTCTCGTCCACCCGGCCGGCCAGGTAGAGGTTGTCGGCGACGTCGACCAGCCAGGCCAGGCGCTCGTCGGCCGGGCCCGGTGCCGGGGCGGCCAGCAGCAGGTCCGCGGCGAGGCTGGGTCCGACCGCCGGGTCGGCCGCCAGCCGCGTGGCGAGCGCCCGGGCGGACCGGCTCACCGCCGGCAGGACCCGCAGGAGCTGCCGGGCGGCCTGGGCCGGGCGTCCGGCGTCGGCGAGCACCTCGGCGGCCGCCTCGCGCAGCGCCTGGCGCACCGAGGCCGGCGTGTCCCGCAGGACGTCGTCGCGCAGCGCGATCGAGGCCAGTCGCAGCCCGGCCGCGGTGTCGACGAGGAACCCGCGCGCGATCAGCTCCTCCACAGTCGCGTCGACCGGCTCGTCCGGCGTGGTGCCGGTGCGAACGGCCACCGCTTCGAGGAACCACAGGCCGCAGGGCGCGTCCGCGACGGCGACACCGCGCAGGACCCACCGCTGCGCGGTGGTGAGCGACGAGGGTACGCCGGTGTGCATCTTGGGACGGTTGGTCAACGGCGTCTCGGGCAACTGGCTCACCTTCGCAGGTGCTGGGTTTCGACCCGTTCACCGCGAGGTTAGCCAGCTCACGACCTGCTCATCCCCGAATCGGGGGACAAAGGTGAGGGCGGCTCCGGATCTCCGGTGCGGGCCGCTAGATGAGGCGGCGCCGGACCCGCCACACCACCACACCGACCAGGATCGCCGCGACGGTGACGAACACTGCCGCCTCGATGAGCTGGAACGTCCAGAACCGGTCCGCCGGGTGGTAGACCCCGAACTGCTGGACGCCGCGCGCGTGCAGGAACTGGTTGAGGTTGGTGCCGGCCCGGTCGGCGGCGTCCGTCAGCTCGGCGTACTCGGCCCCGCTCAGCCTGCGCCCGGTGGCGTCGGCGTAGCCGCGCTCGATCACCCAGTCGGCGACGCCCGGCAGGTGCCCCGCCCGGTCCGTCGAACCGCCGGCGGGGACCGGCTCCATGGTGGTGAGCGGCGTGGCGTACGCGGGACGGGCCAACAGCCCCACCGACATCCGGGCGGCGAGGAACGCCCCGAACGCGACGCCGAACGCGGGCAGGCTGCGCCGCAGGATCGCCCCCGCGGCGGTGGCGACGCCGAACGCGAACAGCGCGTACGCCACCGGAACGAATCCCTCCAGGTCGAATGCGTCGTACTGGAACCGCCCCTCCCACGCGTCGAACGGCTGACGGAACCAGGTGAGCACCGCTGTGAACACCCCGGTGAGCGCGACGGTGACGCCGGCCAGTGCCGCGAGCTTTGCCGCCAGCCAGCGCATCCGCGGCACGGCCTGCGTCCAGGCGAGCTGCCAGGTGCCGTCCTCCAGTTCGCGCGCCAGCAGCGGTGCGCCGAGGAACGCGCCGATGACGACGGGGACCAGGTAGAAGGCCGCCAGGAGGTTCTCGACGTACCCGTACTCCTCGTCGAGCCGGCGGAAGGAGGCCGTGCAGGCCGTGTCGACGCCGGCCTGGCCCGCGCACCGGGCGGGACCGCCGGGGAACAGGTCGTGGGCCTGCGTCCCGAGAACGAGCAGGGCGACGCCGAACACGCCGACGAGCAGACCCAGGACGCAGACCTCGGTCCGGTGCTGGCGCCAGATCAACCACGTCACGCCGGCACCCCCGAGGTGACCGCGGCGCCCGGCTCGGACGGCCGGCGCAGGTACGCCAGCACCAGATCCTCCAGCGCGACCGGCTGGGCCTGCCACCCGGGCGCGGCCGGGAGCCCGCCGTCACGTACCAGCAGGGTCGTGTGCCTGTCGCTGTGGACGGCCTCCACGACGGTGCCGGCCCGGTCGAGGTCGTCGGCCGTGCGCGGGCCGACGAGCAGCCGGTGCTCGGCGAGGAGGGTGTCGATGTCACCGGTGAGCGTGACCCGGCCCTGGTTGAGCACGACCAGGTGGTCGCAGACGCGCTCCAGCTCGTGCACGACGTGGGAGGAGAACAGGACGGTCACCCCGCCCTCGGCCACCGCGCCCATGAGGACCTGGAGGAACTCGTGCCGGGCCAGCGGGTCGAGGCTGGCCACCGGCTCGTCGAGGACGAGCAGGTCCGGCCGCTTCGCCAGCGCCAGGGCCAACGCGACCTGGGCCTGCTGCCCGCCGGAGAGCGTGCCGGCCCTGCGGTCGAGCGGGATGCCCAGCTTCGCCAGCCGGCGCTCGGCCAACCCCTGGTCGAAGCGGAGGTTGCAGGCCCGGCCGAAGCGGAGCATCTCGGCGACTGTGAAGCGCTTGTACAGCGGGTGGTCCTGGGCCAGGAACCCGATCCGGGACAGGGTCTGCGGGGTGCTCGCAGTGACGTCCCGGCCGAGGACCTCCACCGTGCCGGTGCTCGGTGCCAGCAACCCGACGACCAGGCGCAGCAGCGTGGTCTTGCCCGCGCCGTTCGGCCCGACCAGGGCGATCACGCCGCCCGCCGGCAGCGCCAGGGTGCAGTCACGCAGCGCCCAGCCCTTCCGGTACCGCTTGCCCGCACCGTCGGTGCGCAGCGCGAACCCGTTCGCTGTCACGCCACGTCCTCGTTCCTCGTCTGCTGGCGGACGGAGGTGAAGAGCGCGTCGACCGCCTGTTCGTCGAGGCCGGCCGCGTAGGCGCGGCGCAACCAGGTCTCCAGGCCGCGGCGCAGCGACGTGTACGTCGACGCCGACATGACGGCCGACTGCTGTGCGTTGACGAACGTGCCCTGGCCGGGCCGGCCGGTGACCAGGTTCTCCTGCTCCATCTGCCGGTACGCCTTGGCGACGGTGTTCGGGTTGATCGCCAGGTCCTCGACCACCTCGCGGATGAGCGGGAGGCGGTCACCGGGCTGGAGGAAGCCCAGCAGCACCGCCTGCCGGACCTGCTGGACGAGTTGCAGGTACGGCGGCACGCCGGAGTGGGTGTCGAGCCGGAAGACGAACACGGTGCTCCTCACTGCTTTACTAGTAACGTAGTAAAGCAGTGGATCGGTGGTCAAGGGAGCCAGCGCGCCCGGCCTGCCGAGGGATCGCCCGGAAATGGAACGAGCCCGGCAGCCAGGGCGGCTGTCGGGCTCGTGAAGGTCTCTTGGTGCGATTTCTTAGCAAGTGTGCCCCCGGCAGGATTCGAACCTGCGCTCCCGCCTCCGGAGGGCGGTGCTCTATCCCCTGAGCTACGGGGGCTCAGCGACCCGAGAAGAGTAGCAAACCCCCTCCCGGATCACCGAATCGGTACCCCCGCGAGTCGATCTTCGTCGGATCAGGCGGCGGCGACGGCGCGACCGCAGCTCGGCAGCGGGTGCAGCACGACCCGGCGGGGCAGCCGGCGGGGCCACTCGTTGCGCGGCCACGAGCCGTCCACGATCAGGTGCACGGTGCGCTCCTCGGCGCCGCTGAGCCGCAGCACGAAGTCCCGGGGCAGCGGCGGGTCCACCGACGGCGTGGTCACCATGAACCGCACCCGTCCCCGCGAGGACACCGCCGAGACCACGTCGGCGGCGGGCATGGTGCCGCGCAGACGTACCCGGCCGATCCAGTAGACCTCCGCGGCGTGCTCCTGGGCCGCCCGCGTGATCGCCGGGTACTCGCTGCGCACCCAGCGCTCGACCGCGCCGACGCACAGGCCGCAGGCCCGCTCGCGCGGCTCGCGCGGCCCGAGACCCCAGGCCCGGAGGTACGCCCCGACGGTGCCGGCGTCCATCGCCAGCCCGAACCGCCGCTCGATGAGAGCGGTCAGGCTCTGCCGTGTCCACAGCTCCTCGTCGAGGCCGAACTCGTCGGGGTGGACGCCCCGGAGCACGTCGATGAGTTCGAGTTCCTGTTCGCGGCTGAGCGTTCCCGGCTCGCCCTGCCGCAGTCCGCGACGGACGGCTGCCACCGCTCCGTCACCGCCGATGGTGTGGCGTCGGCACCAGCTGGTCACCGACCGCCCTGCGTCTCTGAGTGCAACCCCCACGTCTTGGGCAACGAGCCCGAATCGCAACTGGTCACGATATGTGGGTAGAAAACTCTCCAACCCCCTCAATGACCCGTTAACCCCAAACCGTTACAAACACCCATACAGAACATTCCGGGCAGCCCTGAGGCTCCCGAGTTCGGGATCTTGGTACGAAACGGCCCTCCTGAGGGCCCCTCCGTACCAAGATCTCCTGGCGCGACCACGCCGTCGCCCTCGCCACGCGATCTTGCGCTTGCGGCCCTCCGATAACGGGGTGAATCCGGCATCACCGGGGCAGCAACTGCAAGATCGCCGGCGCGGCGCGGCGCGGCGCGGCGCGGGGCGG
>NZ_LEKG01000044.1:0-42577 GCF_001029515.1 Micromonospora sp. RV43
GTCCCCGTCGATCTTGGAGTTGTGGCGCCCGGATTGTCGCTCAGGCGAGGCTTGTCAGGTGCCACAACTCCAAGATCGACGGGGACGGCCGGGGCGGCGGGGCGAGCCCGGGTCAGATCTTGGGCATCACCTCGGCAGCTACCAGCTCCAGGTGGTCCAGGTCGCTCACGTCGAGCACCTGGAGGTAGGCGCGCGAGCTGCCCGCCTCGGCGTACCGGCCGAGCGTGTCGACCACCTCGGCGGGCGTGCCGGCGGCGCCGTTGGCGCGCAGCTCGGCCGGGTCGCGCCCGATCGCCTCGGCGCGGCGCTTCACCTCGGCCTCGTTGCGGCCGCAGCAGAGCACGAGCGCGTTGGACCAGGTCATCGTGGACGGGTCGCGGTCGATCCGGGCGCACGCGTCGCGTACCCGCCCGAACTGCGCGACGGTGTCCTCGACCGAGGCGAACGGCAGGTTGAACTCGTCGGCGTACCGGGCGGCCAGGCGGGGTGTGCGCTTCGGTCCCATGCCGCCGAGCAGGATCGGCGGGCGCGGGCGCTGCACCGGCTTGGGCAGCGCTGGCGAGTCGCTGACCGGGTAGTACGTGCCGGGGAAGTCGAACGTGGAGCCCGCCGGGGTGGACCAGAGCCCGGTGATGACGGCGAGCTGTTCCTCCAGCCGGTCGAACCGCTCCCCCAGCGACGGGAACGGGATGCCGTACGCGGAGTGCTCCTCGGCGTACCAGCCGGTGCCGATGCCCAGCTCGACCCGACCGCCGCTCATCTGGTCGACCTGCGCCACGGTGATCGCCAGCGGGCCCGGCAGCCGGAACGTGGCGGCTGTCATGAGCGTGCCGAGCCGGATCCGGGTGGTGTCGCGGGCCAGCCCGGCGAGCGTGGTCCACGCGTCGGTCGGGCCGGGGTCGCCGCTCACCGAGCCCATCTTCAGGTAGTGGTCGGAGCGGAAGAACGCGGCGAAGCCGGTCTCCTCCGCGCGGCGGGCCACGGCGAGGAGCTGGTCGTATGTGGCCCCCTGCTGGGGCTCGGTGAAGATCCGCAGTTCCATCCCCCGAGCATATGGAGCCCGCCGGGCCGGGGCGGCGCGACCTGCCATTCCTTGCCAGGCATATAACCGATAAGGCATATTACAAGAGTGACCGTCGACGCCTTCACCGTCCTGGCCGAGCCCTCCCGGCGCCGCATCCTGGACCGGCTGCGCCGGGCGGAGAGCAGTGTCGGCGAGCTGGTGGACGCGCTGGGCATGAGCCAGCCGGCGGTCTCCAAGCACCTGCGGGTGCTCCGCGACGCCGGCCTGGTCACCTGCCGTACGGCGGCGCAGCGGCGGATCTACCGGGTCGACGTGGCGCCGCTACGCGCAGTCGACGACTGGCTCGGGCCGTACCGGTCGATGTGGACCGCGCATCTCGACGCCCTGGAACGCCATCTCGACAGTCAGGAGTGACAGATGGACCGCGACACGTTCCGTCCCGGCCCGCTCGCCCGGGTGAATCTGGAACCCGCGAACGACAGGTGGGACCTGGTCTTCGTCCGCGACCTGCGGCACCCGCCGGAGACGGTGTGGGCCGCGCTCACCGACCCGGATCAGCTCGCCGCGTGGGCGCCGTTCCTGGCCGACCGCGACCTGGGCCGCACCGGTGACGCCGTGCTCAGCACCGTCGACGGCGAGCAGGCCCACCCGGCGCCGGCCCGGGTGCTGCGCGCGGACCGGCCGCACCTGCTGGAGTACACCTGGGGCGACGACCTGCTCCGCTGGGAGCTGGCCCCGACCGGCGACGGCACCACGCTCACGCTGCGGCACCGGGTCGGCCGGCCCGACCTCGCCCCGATGACTGCCGCCGGCTGGCACCTCTGCCTGGACGTCGCCGCCCATCTGCTCGACGGCGACCCGGTCGGCCCGATCCGGGGCGCGGAGGCGAAGGACTTCGGCTGGGCGGAGCTGCGCGACGCGTACGCCGAACGCCTGAACCGCGACTGACGACGGTCGTCACGCGGTCCGGCGGCGCAGCCACCCGGCGGCGCCGCCGACCAGCGTCGTCCCGATGGTCGTGCCGATGGCCACCAGCGCCGCCCCGACCGCCCACAGGCCGGTGTCGTCGGTCGAGGCGGCGTGCACCGCCCACGGGACGGTGAACGCCACTGTCATCACCGTTGCCACCAGCCAGATGTTCAGCCACCAGCCGCCTACCGCGGCCAGCGCGCCCAGGGTCAGCACCGCGGCGGCGACCTGCCAGACCGCGTACGGCCCACTCATGTCGCCGGTCTGCGGGTCCACGGTCCAGCCGGACTCCCAGCTCAGCCAGGCCACCCAGGCACCGGCCGTGGCCAGCGCCAGGAGCAGACCGCCGAGCAGCGTACGTCTCGTTGTCACGCATTCGATCCTGCCCGGCCGGCGGGCAGGGCGAATGAGCACGCGTACTCGGTTCGCCACCTCGGGACGCATCGAGCGGGCTACGCGTCGGGGATCCGGACCGTGAGCACCCGGGTGAGGGCGCGGAAGCCTGCCGCGTCGTACATGCGGCGGGCCGGGTTGCCGTCGACCACCGACAGGCCGACTGACGGCAGCCCGACCTCCCGCGCGCCGCGCAACGCGTGCACGAGCAGCGCCCGGCCGAACCCGCGCCGCTGTGCGCGGGGCGCCACACCCAGGTTGAGGATCCAGACGCAGTCGTCGTCGGTCCACGGCACCGGCCCGGCGCACAGCACGTGCCCGGCGCTGCGGCCGTCCGGGTCGATCAGCCGGGCCGAGGCGGGCACCAGGGGTGGCACCGGCTCGCCGGTGTCGAACATCGCCCGTACCTCTTCGGTGTCGCTCGGCTGCCAGCGGCCGTCCGGGTGGTCCGGGCCGTACGCCGCGTCCAGCCCTTCGGCGAGGTCGTCGTCCCAGCCGGGGGCGCCGAGCGACCAGCCGTCCGGCAGTGCCACCGGTTCGGGTACGCCGGTCAGGTCGTGTCGCATGTCGGTGGCGGCCCGGTCCAGCTTGAGCCCGTCGGCCACCAGTGCCGCCGCCAGCGCCTCGTCCGGCGTCTCCAGCCGGTGCCCGGCGAGGTCGCGCCGCACCTGCGCGACGAGCCGGGTGAGCGGCGCCTCGGGCAGCGGCCGGACGTCGGCCGCGACCGCGGTGCCGTCGTCGTCCCGCAGCCGCATTCGGGCCAGCGGGGTGTCGTCGTCACCGAGCAGCAGCGAGTCGTGGAGGTGTTGTCGTACCGGCATTCGCGGCAGCGTACCGGGCGCGCCCCGCTCCCGCTCCCCGCCGATCTTGGACTTGTGGCGCCTGAATCGCCCGTCTCAGCCGCATTCGTTCACGACCACAACTCCAAGATCGACGAGGAGCACCCGCGGGCGGGAGGGTGCGGGCCTAGGGTTGGGGGGTGAGCAGGATCGATCGGGGCAGCAGGACGATCGCCGCGCCACCGGCGGCGGTGTACGACGCGCTCGTCGACCGGGCCGCCCTGGAGGCGTGGTTGCCGCCGGACGGGATGCGCGGGCGGATCGAGCGCTGGGATCCACGGCCGGGCGGCGGGTTCCGGATGGTGCTCACCTACCTCGACCCGGCTGGCAGCCCCGGCAAAACGTCGGACGCGACGGACGTGGTCGACGTCGGGTTCGCCGAACTCGTACCGGCACGCCGGGTGGTGCAGACGGCCGTGTTCCAGGCCGACGACCCGGCGTACGCGGGCACCATGACCATGACCTGGCACCTCACGGCGGCCGGCGACGGCACCGCTGTGACGGTCACCGCCACCGGTGTGCCGCCGGGCATCGACCAGAGGGTGCACGAGGAGGGCATCGCGTCCTCGCTGGCGCACCTGGCCGCGTACCTCGAACCGGGCGGCTGACCTCGACGGAGGCCGGGAATGGCGGCGGCTTTTGCGGGTAGCCGCCGGCGGTGACCGGGCAGCGTGCGGGGCGCGGCGGCCGGCGGGGGTCGTCGCGGCGCGCCGGCCTGGACGCGGAACGGTTCGACGAGGCGTGGGAACGCGTGAACGAGCGCGGCCGGGCCGCCGGGCGGGACCGGATGCAACAGCTGCGGATCAAGTCCGTACTCGCCGTGCAGGCCGGACTTGCGGCGGCGCTGGCCTGGGCCGCCGCGCGCTGGCTCACCGGCATGCCGAGCCCGATCTTCGCCCGCGGACGCGGGCGTGCAGGTGCATGTCGTGCCGTCCGTCGTCGTGCACGGCAGCGCTGCGCTCGGCTAGGGTGCGCCTGTGGCAGTGACGGCAGCGGGCGTCTTCCGGCGTACGCCGCAGGAGCGGGCCGACCAGCGACTCGCCTGGGATCGCGCCGACCAGCCGTTCTTCGCCGCCGGGGCCTGCCACATCCTGGCCTGGGTGTGCCGGGACACCTACCCGGATCGGCCGATCGGTCTCGCGGGGTTGCGGTTCGCGGGTCAGAGCCAGGTCTTCCACGTGTACGCGACCTGGGCGGACCGGGCGTTCGACCACGCCGGCTGGAACCCGGAGGCGGATCTGCTCGCGGCCAACCGGGAGTTCGAACGGCGCCCCCTGGAGCGGATCGCGATCGTCGACGATCTCGCCACCTTCTGCCGGGAGCACTTCTCCCGCATGCCACACCAGTACTGGGGTGATCCGCTCCCCCGCGCCCGCGACTACGTGAACCGGCACGCCCCGCCGTGGGAGTGACGCCGAACGTCGGTAGGGCCGTCTCCACCCGGCTCGGATCGGTCGGGCGTACCCGCATGGACTGACCGCGCCGAGGGCCGGGCCCGCCACGGTCGGGGCGGGCCCGGCCCTCGCACCGGCCCGGAGGGTGCCGGCGTACGACGGTCAGCGCCTGATGGGGCTGGGCGACGGAGCCGCACCGCCCGGCGGGCTCGTGCCCTCCGGACCCAGCGGGACGGGCGACGGCATCGCACCGCCCGACGGGCTCGTGCCCTCCGGGCCTACCGGGACGGGCGACGGTGCGCCCGGGCGAGTCGGGTCCGCGCCGTCCGGCATCCGCCGGCCGTCCGGGCCGACCGGGACGGGCGACGCCAGGCCCGGCGGGGCCGGAACGGGCTCGGTCCGGTCCGGCTGCGGGGCGCTCGTGCCCGGCTGCGGCGAGATCACCGGGTCGTCGCCGCGGCCGGCGTAGGCGAACGGCGCCCCGATCACCAGCACCGCCAGGATGCCCGCCGCACCTGCCGCCACCGTGTTGCGTCGACGGTTACGCACGCGCCGTTCCGCCCTGGTCAATGAGTCCTGCACAGTCGGTGCCTCCTCGGCGATGTCGGTGAGGGTGGAGCGGAGCAGACCTTCGAACGGATCACTCATCGCCGCATCTCCAGAAGCTCGCTGTCCGGCAGGATCTGACGCAGTCGGGTGACCGCCCGGTGGGTCCGGCTGCGCACCGTCCCGACCGAGCAGCCCAGCAGTTCGGCGACCTGGGCCTCCGGCAGGTCCTCGTAGTAGCGCAGGACCACGACGGTGCGCTGCGCGGGCGGCAACTCCCACAGCGCCGCCCGCAACGCCAGCCGGAGATCCGTACCGCCGGCCGGGTCGGCCACCACCGGCTCCCGCACACCGGCCGGGGACTCCCGACGACGGCGCAACCGCCGCCACCAGCTCACCTGCTCCCGGTACATGACGGCACGGAGGTAGCCCTCCGGGTCGGCGTGCCGGATGCTCCGCCACTTCGGAATGATCTTCGACAGCGCCGACTGGAACAGATCCTCGGCACTGCTGCGGTCACCGGTGAGCAGGTAGGCGACCCGTATCAGCGCCGGGGCACGGCTCGCCACGAACTCGGCCAGCACCGCCCGCTCGTCCTCGTCCACCGCACCACCCTCGTCTCCTCGTTCACCAGTGACAGACGCCGGTAGGCACCGCCGCTATCCCGGGATCGGCGAAACGGTTTCCGCGGGCGTCGGCACCGTCCCCGGTCCAGGCTCGGCCCCGCCTACACTGCGGCGGGTGGACCAGGCCGCACCGCACACCGTCAGCTCGATCGCGTACGACCTGCGCGCGCTCGGCATCGTCCCGGGTGACGTTCTGCTGCTGCACTCGTCGTACCGGAGTCTCGGGTTCGTCGCCGGTGGCACGGAGGCGGTGGTGCGGGCGCTGTTGGCGGCGCTCGGACCGGAGGGCACCCTCGTCGTGCCGACGCACACCCCGGAGAACACGGACCCGGCCGAGTGGCGGCATCCGCCCGTACCCGAGGCGTGGTGGCCGGTCATCCGCGAGCAGACGCCCGGCTTCGACCCGGCGTGCACGCCGAGCCGGTGGATGGGCGCCGTCGCCGAGACGGTACGCACCTGGCCGGGCGCCCGCCGCAGCGACCACCCGCAGGTGTCCTTCGCCGCGCTCGGCGCGCACGCCGCCGACGTCGTGGAGGGACACCGCCTCGACGACGCGCTGGGCGAGCACTCACCGCTCGGCGCGGTGTACCGGCTCGACGGCAAGGTGCTGCTGCTCGGCTGCGACCACAGCTCCAACACCTCGCTGCACCTGGCGGAGTGGCGGCAGGCGTCGCCGCCGCGGGCGGTGACGGGCTCGGCGGTACGGCTGCCGGACGGCACGAGCCGGTGGACCACGTGGACAGACGTCGTCACCGACGAGGACGACTTCGACCGGCTGGGCGCCGACTTCGAGGCGACAGGCGGCGCGACGACCGGCCAGGTCGCCGGCGCGACGGCACGGCTGATGCGCCAGCGCACCCTGGTCGACTTCGCAACCGCCTGGATGGCCACGAACCGCGGGCGTTGACCGCGCCTCGGGCGGGCTTTCATCGATCTTGGAGTTGTGGCTCCTCGGATGTCCCGCACGCGGCCTTTGTGAGGTGCCACAACTCCAAGATCGATGTAGCGAGGGCGCCGGGAACGACGGGCCGCGCGCTCAGTCCGGCGGCTTGGGGGCGAAGGGGTTACGGCGGGGCTGGCGTAGTTCCCACTCCGCCGGGCAGAGGTGGGTCCACGCGGCTCCCGTCACCGATCGCCGGTCGGGCAGCTCGTCGCCCCAGGCCGGCAGGCGGTTCTCGACCTGCCGGACATAGCGCTCGTAGACGACAAGCTCGCGGTACTCCGGATCGTGCCGCCAGAGCGCGTACGGCTGCTCGCGCAACCAGTCGCATGCCGCGTCGCCCTCGGCGACCAGATCCGCGGTCGGCGGCAACACCGCCAGCGGCCGATCGTTCCGCCGGTCGCCGTACTGCTTCAGGTACGCCAGGTATCCGCTCTCGTCCCGCGGGTGGGTCGCGTGGACGCCGACGACGGTCACCGGCAAGGCGAGCAGCGCGGTCACGGCCAGTGCCGACACCACCCACAGGCGTCTGTTCACGCGGCAACCATAGACTGCGGTGCATCTGTCCGCCGCCCCCTGGCAGCGGCGCGCCACGCCTACGATCTCGCGCATGAAATCGCCGCGCCTGCGCCTTCTCAGCTGCCTCGCCGTGCCGTTGCTGGCAGCCTGCGGCGCCGAACCGTCCGAGATGGTGGCGGAGGTGCCGCCGACGTACACCTGCTGCGAGGACCTGGACGTCGACAAGCCGTATCAGCCTGGCCAGACCGTGACCGTCCACTGGACCGTCGAGTCCCCGGACGAGCCGGGCTCCGCCTCGCCGCAGGTCGAGCTGGCCGCACGGCTGACGGGTCCGTTCGGCACTGTGGACGACCTCAAGGCCGCTTCGGCGGTCCCGGGGCTGGTCACCTTCACGGCGACACCGGTCCGGCCGACCGGCACTCCGGGCGAGCGTCCCGCCAGCACGATCGTGATCGGCCCCGATGCCAAGCCGGGCTTCTACGACCTGGTCACCTCAGTGATCGACGGAGGCAACGCCACGTCCAGTGGCAGCAGCATCGTCCGGGTCGTGCCCGAGCAATGAGCGCCGGCTTCCAGGAGCAGGCATCTCCCGAGGCGGCCCCGGCTCGGCGCGGCACCAACCGCCTCGGAACTCCACTCCGGGGATTCCCTCGATCAGGCGGCTGATGTCGACCACCGCCCCGAGAGAGTCGGCGACGCTGCCGCGCAGTTCTCCGACCGCCGATTCGAGATCGTCGTCTTCCGTGCGCCACTCGACATCCGCATCTCGCAGCTCGGCCACTGCGCGATCGGTGAGAGCCTCCGCGTCAGTGACCAGGACGTCGACTCTGCAGTACAGGTGCAGAGCGAACGGCGTCGAGGCGTGCGGGTTCTCCATCCGGTCAGCATGCCGAAGCAGGCGTGAGTTGGGTAGAGCGCTCCCGACGGGCCCGGCCCTCGCCGTGGTAGAGGTCCGCCCGGTCCTGGAAGCTTATGACCCGGGCGAGTTCATCAGTGGGATGCGCGGGGCCACCCACTCGGCCAACCCGCGCCGTAGCAGGAACCGCTGATCCGAAGTGAGATCAACCGTTACGACGTCAGCAGCGCTCATGCGCGCGATTGTCACCCGGGCGGTCCATCTGGTTGATGGCCGCCACTGCGTCCGACATGTATCGTCACGCTCCCGCAAGATCGCGAGATGGGATACGACGTGACGGTACGACGGTTCGGGCTCTACGTGGCGGTCGCTGCGATGCTGCTCACCGCCTCGGCGTGTGGCCGCGCCGACGAGACGCCGGGCACGCCCACCGCCGTGGCGGCGAGCACCGCTACGGAGTCACCCACTCCCATGCCCTCGGCGCCGACGGCCACACCGAGCCTCGCGCCCGAGCCCTCGCAGACCTCACGGTCCTCGGGGACTCCCCGGTCCTCGACGGCCCCCGCGGCCGCGCCCACGACCAGGAAGGCCACGCAAGTGGCCACCGCCAGCAGCAAGGCGGCCTGCACCACCGTCAGAGGTCCCTTGGAGAAGGCCATCGCCGGGCTGATCACCCTGGTCGGGGTCGCCTCCAGTTCGACAGTGGAGGCCGAGCTCGTCAACGCCCGGGCGGAGGCGTCCACCCGATTGGTCAACCTCGAGGCGGTGGCGAACAGGGTGGCCGGCGAGCAGACCGACCGCACGCTGCGGAAGAAGTTCCAGGTGCTCACCATGGCCGCAGGCCGGAAGGACGTCGAGGTCCGCTCGATCAAGCCCAAGCTCGAATATGCGGAAGCGATCGTGAAGGTGGCGAGCGACACGGGCGACCTGGAGAGCGCGGTCGACAAGCTCGAGCCGACCTGCGGCAGGTACTGGTAGCTCGGCTGAGCAGGGCGTCTCGCGTGGCAGGGCGGGCGGCATCGAACGCATCCCGCCTTTCGGTACGGTGACGCTTCACGGGTCGCGCCCCAACCGTCGAAGGCCTCGCCGTTCAGGAGGTGACGCGCGTGCGATGGACCAGCCGCATGTTGTGGTGGCCGATCAGCGTCTGCCTGATGGTGACGCCAGCAGCCTGTACGTCCTCAAGCGGTTCCGGCCAGGGTGAGGCCCGACCACCCGCACCAACTGCATCTCTGGGTACTGACCCGAGCGCGTCCCCGTCAACTGACGGGAGCGCCAGGCAGGAGTCATGCACTGTATCGGTGGATGCGATGCAGGAACCGCCGGCGGGTTATCGGCTCGTGGGAGAGGACGTCGCGGTACCTGACCGGCCTGTGCTTCAAGCAGAGGAATCGGGGCAACCGGACCCGGCAGCCCGGCTGTTCGCCAAATGGGGATTGGTCGTACGCGGCGGCGCAGTGATCGATCTTCGGGTGGCATCCGGCTGGGAGGACAGGGCGCGTCTCGGATGGGGCTCGTCAGTGGTGCCGGCCGTGCGCGCCCGTGTGCGCGCCTGCGCACCTGTCGACGACCAATCTCAGTGGCTGGCCTTCGTCGGCGGCACGTGGGTTGCGCGGGCGACCTGCCTACCGCTCACAATTCGGTCGCGGGGGCAGACGGCGCAAGTACAGCTAGGTATCGGTGTCCCGTGCGACGGAACCGACCCGCCAAGTTCCTAGGAAGGCTCGCCAGGAACTTCGCTGTAAGACGGATCTCCTCGTCGCAGTCGTAGACCGGCCTCAGTGCGGACCGAGAGCGTCGGACCGGACCTCGACGCGGTGCGTGCGGGTCGCCACCAGCATGGCCGACCAGGGAAAACGGGTGGTGGGGCGGGCGGGGTTCGAACCCGCGACCGAGGGATTATGAGTTAGATTTCCCGCGTGATCGCTAGTCCGAAGACGTGTTGAGGGGTGCCTATCCGTCCTGGTGGGCACCCTTCACCGTGGTTCCCCATCTAGCCCCGTGACGATCAATCCGGAGGCGTCCGGGCTCACACCGGGCTCACGTTAGGCCCCCACGCCGGTCGGCTGAGTGCTCTCAGCCGCAGTGAGCTCCGCCTCGCTGTCAGGCTCGCTCGACCTCGCGCAGCATCAACGCGAGGCTCTGTGACCGCCGCTCGGCCGGGAGCGCGTCCCAAGCCCGCCGGGCGTACATGACGCCGCCAGCCTTGTCGCCGGCCTTTGCCATCGTCAGCCCCCGATGTAGCTCGATGTGCGTCGCGAAGCGCGGGAGCCCTGCCGGCCGTGTCCGGTCGGCCTCCTCTTGAGCCTCGCTTCCAGGTTCCGGCATCCCCAAGCGGGCGTACAGCATGCTACGGAAGGTCGCCATACGCCATGGCGGAACGGCGGTGTCGGAGATTTCCCCGTCCGGTGACGCGACGTGATCGAAGACGCGGCGCGCTTCGGTGTCAAGCGCAATCGCGCCGGCCTGGTTGCCGCGCCCCGCCGCGACGTGCGCGCCGGCCATGAGGGCTTGGACGCGGCCGAGCGAGGGCCGGTCGGACAGGGCTAGGGCCTGGTCGGCGTACCGCCGGGCCGTTGGAAGCGCCGCGCCTTCGTAGGCGAGTGCGATAGCTGCCCTGCCTCGAACCCATACGCGGACTCCAAGGTCGTCGGACCGGTCCGCCGCCGTTGCCGCTAGGTCGTACCAACGGATCGCTTCAGCCGGGTTGGGTGTGGTTTTCCCATAGGTGACCAGGGCTCGCGCGGCGTGCGACCACATGTGCGGCGTGTCGAGGTGCTGTTGAAGGATCACGAGGTCATTCGCAAGTCTGACCTGGAGAACGGCCGCTCCTACAGCCATGTAGTCCCGGCCGTACTGGTCAACCCGCTCGCGCCAGTCTTCCTCGGCCCCTCGGCCATCAAGTGCGGCGGTGAAGCCAGCTCGGATGAGTTCTCCAGCCACGACCGGACCCACGACGCCGGCTGCGAGTCCGAGTACTTGTCGGCGGTTCACGTCACCCTCCCCGAGCGCCCGCGCATAGGCGAGCACGATGTCAGGGGTCGCGGCCCTCCGTCCTGCCTCCACGTTGCTCAGGTGCGAAGCCGAGTAGCACGAGCGGGCCGCCACCGAGGCCAGCGTCGCGCCGGCCTCGGTACGAGCCTGCCGCAACTGCGCGCCAAGGTCGTCCACGGGGTCCCCCTGTTGAAAGCCTCTGAAAGCATCGACCTCCTTCCGAGCGTAGTCCGCTGATTGCAGGCTGAGACCAGACGGCCGACGCGACGGGAGGTAGAGCAACGTGCCTCGATGGAAGTGGTTTCGGCGCAAGCAGAACCCCGGAGATGCCTCAGAGCGCTCGGCGCGTGCGCAATGTAGCGGTCTACATGTCGGCCGCGTCCGTTCAGCGCCCGGCTGGAACGGTCCCACAATGCTGCTGGATGATCGGCCCTTGCTGACGCGGGGTGGCATGTGGCGGGCTGATCAGGCGGGCCGCCGGTCACGTGGAGATCGGCGGTGAACGTGGGAACGCCGCTGCCTGAACCCCCTTTCGCCGTGATGATGGCGGGTTTCGTCGTTGACTTCCATCACCGAGATGCGTGCTCTCGGTGCCAGCCGGACGGCAGTTGTGCTCGGCTCAGTCGCGCGGGCGAAACGCTGCTGGCGTGGAGAGCCAGGAACGGGCAGACGGCCGGCTTACTGCCGGCGCGTAGCGCTGCGGAGTACGCGCCGGCTCGGCCGCCGGGTCGTCTGTCGCATGAGGGTGGTGGGCGGCGGTGACCCTTTCTGTGGTGGCCGCGCTCGCCGCTCCTCAGCGCCTGGAGGCGGTCCCGTTGGAGGTGGTGGCGGACTCACGCCGGGTGTCGGGGCGTGCTCTGGCAGAGTCGCGGCGGTCGGCGGGGGTGACACAGGAGCGGTTGGCGCTCTTGGTGCGGCGGTCGCGCAGCAGCATCGCCAACATCGAGGTAGGGCGCCAGGTCGCGCCACGCGAGTTCTGGATGGCCTGTGACGTGGCGTTGGGATGCGAGAGTGCGTTGGCCGCGTGGGGCCGCACGGACGCCCTGCTGCGTCGGCTGAGGGAGCAGAAGAAGGAAGCGCAGATTCGGCAGATCCTCGCCCAGCCGCCTCCTGGATGTGTCTGTCGGGAACTGCATCGGCTGTTGGCGGAGTCGGGGTGGTCGTCGTGACGCGCCGGCCGCATTCGCCGCTTCGGCCGATCTGGCTGTGTCGTGCCTGCGGCCATCCATGGCCGCGTGGGGACGCGAAGCTTGCGCTCTTGAGTGAGTACGAACGGAACAGGGTGAGCCTGTTCGTGTACCTGGCCGGGACGCTGGGTGATGCGGCGGACGACCTCGCCAAGCTGCGCGCCGAGGTGCCGAGTGCGAACGAGCTGTTCGATCGCTTTTTGGGGTGGCCGAAGTTGCAAAAGAGGGAGCGAAGCTAGGCCGACCGAACAGGCCGAACGCGATTTCACCGCCGGGTCCGATCTCGCCCGTGCGGCAATTCCGCTTATGTATATTGATTGATGTTGGTGGATGTCAGTAAAGCGACGAAGCATTGATTGACCGTTCTAGATGTCGCAAGAATTCTCACGACCGCATTAACCGGCAGTTTGCGTGAGAGGAGAAAGCGTGAACATCCGTAGCCTCAGAAGGGGCGGCGCAATCGTCGCCGGCCTTCTCGCTGTCGTGCTCGGCGTCACGGCGGTGGAAGCTCCGGCGGTGGCCGGCGCGAGCGGGAAGAACACCTACGACGGCGCTCAGAAGGTGCTCGCGCCGTGCATCGCGCTGGCCATGCAGCAGAAGTCGCCGGATTGGGTCTGCACGAGCGCCGGTCTGGCCAGCACCCGCCGTGACCCCAACGGCACCCCCGTCACCACCTACACGCCCGTCGCCGCGACGATCGCCCCGGCCCCCGATCCCGTGTCGGTCCTCGCGGACGACTACGACACCTGGTGCGAGAGCAGCGGCACCTGTCACCGGATCATCGACGCCTCGCGCTACATCGGCGAGACGAAGGGCAACGCCACCTACGGCGACAGCAACGGGGTTATCGGCAGTTTCGACGTGATCATCCGCAACAGCCTCCAGGGTCGGCGCGGCCGGTGGACCGTCTCCCTGATCTGGGACTACGGCCCGTCGCTGACCTTCAGCGACTCCTGGATCAACTGCTACGAGGTCATCGACAACTGGCCGGACGCCGACTGCGGCGACCACGCTCTCTACCCGGGCCGAATCAGTGGCACGAACTGGCGCTGGAACAGCTCGACTCTCTACGGCAACTTCCTGGTCAACCCCAAGCCGTACTACGCGGCCTTCAACACCGACTTCACCCCCGGCGGCTACTCCGTGCGCACGCTGCCCCCGCTGGAGACGGCGCGCTTCAAGTGTTACGGGTCGACCGCCGACCCCTGCAAGTTCTGATCCTGTCCGGTCCGAAGTCGTACCATCACAGGTGAATGCGGATGTGTGACCACGGTCCCGACCTCTCCCCGGGGAGGCCGGGACCGTGCCGTAGCAAGCCTCCGGAGGAGCAGCATGGGCGACACCAGCGCCGCACCGAACGCCTGGGACACGGCCGCGCCGTTCCCCGGTTCACCGCCGGACATCACCGAGCGCCGCCACGCCATCCACACTCCTGATGGCAGGTACTGGGAGCTGAGCGTTTCCGGCTGGGATGCCATGCTCGGCTACCTCGCCGACCCCTCCACCCTGGCCCGGCTCCCTGAAACCCGGCAACACCAAGTGGAGGTGAAGATCATCGACCGTGCAGGAGAGCGTACGTCCTTCGAGCCGCGCACGGCCGATGACCAAGAGATCATCGATGAGGCCGCGAACTCGTTCCTACGCGATGTGGGATTGCCGGAGCGGCCGGCTGGCTATCGCTGGTTTCAACGCCTACCCGACGACCTCACCGTCAGAGACATCGATGAAGCGATCTACGAGGCGATCAAGCACCTACCCCTCGACCACCACCCCGCCGAGGCGGTGCCGGCCATCCGTGCGGCCCTCGCAGAGCTGTACAGCGGCCGATGAGGCGGCGACGAGGCCACCGTGACCGACATGGGTGAGCCTCGAAGAGTGCAGCGCCACTGGAACCCCGAGCTGGCGGAGGCGGCACCGGAGCAGCGTATCGGCGTCCCTCGTCCGGATCGAGGAGACGAGCCCAAGAGCGATGCCGGAAACCGCATCGTCGCTCTCGACGCCGACGGCTTGAAGGTGTCGAAGCGCCACATCAAACGAGTGTAAAAGATCGCAAAACTGGCAAGAAGTAGCAGGTCAAGCGCTCTTTCTGATGGTGGGGCGGGCGGGGTTCGAACCCGCGACCGAGGGATTATGAGTCCCCTGCTCTAACCGGCTGAGCTACCGCCCCGTGACCGCGCCGGATCGTAACCCGCCGATCGCTGCGCGGACCACCACCTACCGGGCGGAAACACGGCCGCGACAGCACGATGGGCAACGCGAGGATAACAACGCGCTACCCGCCGATGGCTCACCCGCGCCGCAACTGCGTGAGGACCGCGCCGACCGTACGCCACCCGCTGGCGAGCGCCCCCTGGATGGACGGGCTGTCCCGGTGGTCCCCGGCCACGTACAGGCCGTCGCCGAGCGCCACCGGCTTGCGCAGCCGGCCCTGTGGTGGCGGTGCCGCCGGGAGCGCGTCCGGCACGGCGACTGTGGTGAGGTGGGTCCAGTCGGCGGTGGAGCGGCCGTAGAGGCGGTCCAGTTCGCGTCGGATCACCGGTTCGGGCGGCGCCTGCGGGCCGACCACCGAGGTGGCGACGAGGTGCTGGCCGTCCGGCGCGTACGTGGGCGCGGCCTGGCTCACCACCACCGTGTTGGCGATCAGTTCCCACCGGTCGCCGTCGAGCAGCAGGATCGGCTCGTCCAGCGGCGCCGTGTCGGTGCGGTGGTAGTAGGTGGTGTACGCATGCATGCGTACCCTCGGCAGCCCTGGCAGCAGCGTGGCCGCCGCGGGCGGGTCCACCGCGACCACGACGGCGCGGCAGGTGATCTCGCCGGACGGGGTGCGGACCCGGCCGGGCGCGACGTCGGTGACCGGGGTGTTCAGTTCGATCAGCTCGGCGGGCAGGGGCGCGGCGAGCGCCCGGGGCAGCGCCTGCATCCCGTCCGCGGGCAGGCCGATCCGGCCGCGGGCGAAGGAGCGCATGACGACCGCGAGGACGTGGCTGGAGGTGGCCAGCTCGCGGTCGAGCAGCACGCCGGACAGGAACGGCCGGAGCAGTTCCTCGATGATCGCGTCGGAGAGCCCGGCCCGGCGCAGCGCCTTCTCGGCGCTGGTCTCGGGTGTGTCGAGGAGCCGCCCGACCGGCACCGTGGCGTAGCCGGCGGTGAGCGTGGCGAACCGCAACCGATCGGTCAGCGATCCGATGCCCGCGGTGAGCGTGCCGGGTGCGCCGGTGGGTTCGCGCAGCGGGTTGACCAGGCGTTCCAGCCGGTCGCCGCGGCGCACCAGCACGCCGGAGGTGAACCAGCCCATCGTGAGAGTGCCGACGTCGACCAGTCCGGTGAGCCGCGGGTAGGCGGTGTTGAGCACCTGGAAGCCCCGGTCGAGCAGGAACCCGTCGACGCGGTCGGTGGCGACCCGCCCGCCGAGCCGGTCGCCCGCCTCCAGCAGCCGCCACGGCACGCCGGCGCGGTGCAGCCGCCGGGCGGCGGCGAGACCGGCCAGGCCGCCGCCGACGATCACCACGTCCGTGTCAGGCACGGTCCACCCCCGCCCCGGCCCGGTCGCCCTCGCGGTGCGACCGCGACAAGCGGCCCGGCCACCAGACCTTCGGCCCGATGTCGTACGCGAGCGCGGGCACCAGCAGCGAGCGGACCACGATGGTGTCGAGCAGTACGCCGACGGCGACCGCCACGCCCAACTCGACGAGCACCACGAGCGGCAGGACGGCGAGCGCGGAGAACGTGGCGGCGAGCACGATGCCGGCGGAGGTGATGACGCCGCCGGTGACGGCCAGTCCGGCGAGCACACCGGCGCGGGTGCCGCGGCGGACCGACTCCTCGCGGACCCGGCTCATCAGGAAGATGTTGTAGTCGATGCCGAGCGCGACCAGGAAGACGAACGCGAACAGCGGGAAGGACTGGTCGACGCCGGGGAAGTCGAAGACGTACCGGAACAGCAGCGCGCACAGGCCCAGCGTGGCCAGGAACGACAGCACCACTGTGGCGATCAGCAGCACCGGTGCGACCAGGGCCCGCAGCAGCAGGGCCAGGATGACCGCGATGACCAGCAGCACCACCGGGATGATGACGTCACGGTCGCGTACCGAGGCGTCGGCGGTGTCCACGTTGATCGCGGTGAAGCCGCCGACCACGGCGTCGGCGCCGGGTACCCGGTGCACCGCCTCGCGCAGGTCGCGGATGGTGCGTTCGGCGCCGTTGCTGTCCGGCGGGTCGGCGAGCGTGACGTCGAGCTGGACCCGCCCGTCGACCACCTTCGGGGGCGCGTCCGGGTCGGGCGGCGCGTTCTCGCCCCGCTGGCCGAGCGGCAGCACCGAGGCGACGCCCGGCACGCCCTGCGCCACCTGGGCGACCTGCCGCGCGGTGGCCTGGGTGGTGAAGATGGTGGCGGGGCTGCCGGTGCCGGCCGGGAAGTGCCTGTCGATGACCTCCTGCCCGGCCACGGAGTCGGTGCGCTGGGTGAACAGCTGGGACTGGCCGAGCGTGGTGGCGCCGAGCTGGGTCACCCCGATCGTGAGGGCGGCGAGCACCACGGCGGTGACGACCCAGACGGTACGCGCGCGGCGCGCCACGAAGCCGGCGATCCGCCCCCAGATGCCGTGTTCGGTGCGCGGGTCGGCCTGGTCGTAGCGGGGTCGCCGGGGCCAGAACGCCCAGCGGCCACCGAGGACCAGCAGCGCGGGCAGGAACGTGAGCATCACCAGCAGCGTGGCGGCGATGCCGACGGCACTGACCGGGCCGAGCGCGCGGTTGGAGTTGAGGCTGGACAGCAGCAGGCAGAGCAGGCTCACGATGACTGTGGCGCCGGAGGCGATGATGGCCGGGGCGGCGCCCTTCCAGGCGGTCCGCATGGCGTCCCACGGGCGCTCGTGCCGGTGCAGTTCCTCCCGGTAGCGGGCGATGAGCAGCAGCGCGTAGTCGGTGCCGGCGCCGAAGACGAGCACGGTGAGGATGCCCTGTGCCTGCCCGTTGAGCTTGACGATGTCGTGGTCGGCGAGCAGGTAGACGAAGACGGCGGCGAGCGAGTACGACATCCCGGCGGCCAGCAGTGGGAAGATCCAGAGGACCGGGCTGCGGTAGACGACGAGCAGGATGACCAGCACCACTGTCAGCGTGACCAGGAGCAGCGGCCCGTCGATCGCGCCGAACACCTCGATCAGGTCGCCGAGCAGCCCCGCGGGTCCGGCCACGTCGACGGTGAGCCCGTCGCGGTCCGGGCCGGCGATGTCGCGCAGGCGTTCCACAACGGACCGGATCTGTTCGCCCTCGGAGCTGTCGATCGGCACGATCACCTGGGCGGCCTGCTCGTCCTGGCTGACGACCGGTGGCGGCAGCCGACCGACCACGCCCGGCACCTCGGCGAAGCGGGCCGCGTCGGCCCGGATGCGCTGCTGGTCGGCCGGGGTGAGGCCGCCGGGTCGTTCGTAGACCACGAGTGCCGGGGTGGTCTCCCGGTCGACGAATCCGGCGGCCAGGTCCTGCGCCCGGGTGGCCTCGGCGTCGGCCGGCAGGAAGGAGGCGTTGTCGTTGGTGGAGACCTCGCCGAGCTTGCCGGAGTAGGGGCCGGCGATGCCGCCGACGATCAGCCAGCCGAGCACCACCGCCACCGCGATCAGCGTCGCGGTCCAGCGGCTGCGTCCTGCGGCCATCTCCACCGTCCTCGAATCGACGCATCAATCGACGCAGCGGGAGTCTAAGTCGACGCCGACCATCCTGCCGGGCGAACGAGGACTCGGGGGCGGAAACCGGGCAGCCGGGCACGCGAAGGGGGCCAGCGACAACTAACGCCCGCCGGCGATGCCGACGGGCGTGACGTGGAGCGAAGCTCCCCCGATTGGACTCGAACCAATAACCTGCCGGTTAACAGCCGGCTGCTCTGCCAATTGAGCTACAGGGGACCGTGCACCGCTCGGTTCGGATCTCTCCGCTCCGTGCGACGGGGACAAGAGTACAGGACATCGGGGGGTGGTGCGCCAGGGGGTTACCGGAGGAGGACCGGACCGGCTGACGCGCCAGGATTACGGACAAATCGTCATCTCGGCACAGGGAGGCATGAGCGGAGAGCAGGATGGGTAGTTAGCCGTCGACAGAGAAGCAGGCGCGAGACGGTCATTCCGCCGAGCTGGCGGAAACCGGCGAGAGCGTCAGGTACGGAAGGAGCCGCCATGCGCGGAAAGATCATGTTTCTTGGCGGGCTGGCTGCGGGATTCGTCCTGGGCGCCCGTGCCGGCCGGGAGAAGTACGAGGAGCTGGTGGTCCGCGGGCGCAAGGTGCTCGACCACCCGACCGTCCAGGAGGCGGCCGGGGTCGCGCAGGCCCAGGCGACCCGGCTCTACTCGGAGGGCAAGGACAAGCTGGGGCAGACCAAGCTCGGTGAGAAGCTCGCCACCAACGGCGGCAAGCCGGGCATGACCGACGCCGACAAGCCGTTCGCCGGCACGCCGGCCGCGGTCGGCAGCCGCAGCGCCAACGGGACGGGCTCGACCAGCGCGTCCGGCTCGACCACCACCGGCACGAGCACCAAGCCGTCCAGCACCGGCAACACGCTCTGACACCAGCGGACAGCGGGCCGGTCACCTCCGGGTGACCGGCCCGCTCCCGTGTGCGCGGGCGGCGATGTGGCACATTCTCCGTGGGGAGGTGACCAGATGCCGATGGTCGGACCGGAGACGGCGGATCAGGCGCGACTGCTGCGCCTGCTGCGCGACGACGGCCCACGCTCCCGGGTCGAGCTGGCCGACCTCCTCGGCCTGCCCCGGGCCCGGTTCGCCGCCGAGGTCGACCGGCTGACCACGCTCGGCCTGGTGGAGACCGCCGGACCGGCCGCGTCCCGGGGCGGACGCCGCTCGTCGCTGCTGCGCATCGGCGCGCAGGTCCGGTTCGGCGCGGTGCTCGTCGGCGACGGCGTCCTGCGGGTCGCGCTCACCGACGGCGAACTGAACCCGCTCGCCCGGCACGACGAGCCGGTGGACGTCCGGCTCGGCCCGGACGTGGTGGTCGGGCGCATCGTCGAACTGCTCGGCAAACTGCGTGTCGAGGCGGGACTGTCGTCGCTCACCGGCGTCGGCGTCGCGCTGCCCGCGCCGGTCGAGGTCCGCGACGGCACGCCGGTGTCCGCGCCGGCCCTGGCCGGCTGGCACCGCTTCCCGGTACGCGACACGCTCGCCGCCGAGCTGGGCTGCCCGGTGCAGGTCGACAACGACGCCAACGCGATGGCCCTCGGCGAACGGCACGCCGGCACCGGCCGCCCGTTCGACGACTTCCTCTACGTCAAGCTGGGCGAGGCGATCGGCTGCGGGCTGGTGCTCGCCGGCGCGCTCTACCGGGGTGCGGCCAGCGGGGCCGGCGACATCGGCCACTTCCAGCTCACCGAGGACGGGCCGCTCTGCGGCTGCGGCAACAACGGGTGCGTCGAGGCGTACTGCGGGGATGTCGCACTGGTGCGCGAGGCGGTGAGCGCCGCGCGGGCCGGGCGCTCGACGGCGCTGGCGGACCGGCTGGCCGCGGCCGGGACGCTGTCGGTGGCCGACGTGGCGGCGGCGGCCACCGAGGGCGACCCGGCGGCGCAGACGCTGGTGCGCGACGCCGCCCGCCGGCTCGGGCGGGTGCTGGTCGGGCTGGTCAGCTTCGTCAACCCGGCCATCGTGATCATCGGCGGCGCACCCGGCGGGATCGGGCCGGTGCTGCTCGCGGAGATCCGGGGCGTGGTCTACCGGCGCTCCACGCCGCTGGCCACCGGCAGCATGCCGATCGTCCTGTCCGACCTCGGCGACACCGCCGGCCTGGTCGGGGCGGCGCGCCTGGTCAGCGACCAGGTCTACGCCGCCCGCTGACCGGTCAGTCGCGGCTGCTGCTGAAGGCGGCGTCGAAGGCCGCGGACGGGGCGTCGAACGCCAGGCGGCGGACGAACTGGAGCGCCTCCGGCGCGCCGACCAGGCGGTCCATGCCGGCGTCCTCCCACTCGATCGAGATCGGGCCGTCGTAGCCGATCGCGTTGAGCGCCCGGAAGCAGTCCTCCCACGGCACGTCGCCGTGGCCGGTGGAGACGAAGTCCCAGCCGCGCCGCAGGTCGGCCCAGGGCAGGTGGGAGGAGAGCCGGCCGCGCCGCCCGTCGCCGGTACGGACCTTCGCGTCCTTGCAGTCGACGTGGTAGATCCGGTCGGCGAAGTCGAAGATGAAGTTCACCGGGTCCAGGTCCTGCCAGACGAAGTGCGACGGATCCCAGTTGAGCCCGAACGCCTCCCGGTGCCCGATCGCCTCCAGCGTGCGCTTCGTCGTCCAGTAGTCGTAGGCGATCTCGCTGGGGTGCACCTCGTGCGCGAACCGCACCCCCACCTCGTCGAAGACGTCGAGGATCGGGTTCCATCTGTCGGCGAAGTCCTGGTAGCCGCGCTCGATCATGGCCGGCGGCACCGGCGGGAACATCGCCACCGTGTGCCAGATGGACGAGCCGGTGAAGCCGACGACTGTGTTCACGCCGAGCTTCGCCGCCGCCCGCGCGGTGTCCTTGATCTCCTCGGCGGCCCGCTGCCGCACCCCCTCCGGCTCGCCGTCGCCCCAGATCCGGGCCGGCAGGATGTCCTGGTGCCGCTCGTCGATCGGGTGGTCGCAGACGGCCTGCCCGACCAGGTGGTTGGAGACGGCGAACACCTGGAGGTTGTGCTTGGCCAGGGTGGCCCGCTTGCGTTCCACGTACGAGTCGTCGGCGAGCGCCTTGTCCACCTCGAAGTGGTCGCCCCAGCAGGCGATCTCCAGCCCGTCGTAGCCCCACTCGGCGGCGAGCCGGCAGACCTCGTCGAACGGCAGATCGGCCCACTGGCCGGTGAAGAGCGTGATGGGTCGCGCCATTGTCCTTCTCCCCTGTGGTGATGGGGGATTCCGTCGCGGACCGGGGCGAGGACGACCGGAGGCGGCGGCGCGTGGGAACCGGTGGACGCCGGAGCGTCTGCTCCCGGACGGGTTGCGCCTCCCGCCGGGTCACCGGCCACCTCGCGGTCGCCGCCTCCACTCTATGGCCTCCGTCAGGGCAGGGTCCAGCGCTGGTTCGCCGCGCCCGTGCAGGTCCACAGGTGCACCGCCGTGCCGTCGGCCGAGTTGTTGCCGGACACGTCCAGGCACTTGCCCGACTGCGGGTTACGCACGGTCCCGTCCGCCTGCGCGGACCAGTTCTGCGCCCCGGTGCCGTTGCACGTGTAGAGCTGGATCTTCGTGCCGTCCGCACTGCCGCCGCCCGACACGTCCAGGCACTTGCCCAGCGCCTTCACCGGCCCGTTCGGCGTCACGGTCCACGACTGCGCCGTCGTGCCGTTGCAGGTGTAGAGCTGGATCTGCGTGCCGTCGGCCGACGATCCGCTCCGCACGTCCAGGCACTTGCCGGCGAGGCCCTTGATCGGGCCGGCGCCGCCGGTGCCGGTCGAGCGGACCAGCGTGAAGTCGTCGACGTCGAACAGCCCGGAGCCGCTGCCGGTGAACGTCAGGTGGACCGTCTGCGTACCGGACGGCACGCCTGTGAGCGCGGTGCTCACGTCGGCGAACGTGGTCCAGCTACCGGTGTTCGGCACCGCCACCTGGCCGAGCACCGGGCCGCTCGGCGAGCCGGTCCGCACCTGGAGTGTGCCGCCCGGGCCGCCGGAGACCACCCGGGCGCGCAGCGACGTCACGCCGGTCAGGTCCAGACCCGGGTACGCGGCCCAGTCGCCCGGGTCCACGTACCCCAGGGTCTGGCCGCCGTTGGCACCGGCCTTGGGGTACGCGCTGACGCCGCTCGCCGAACCGAACGCCTCGGCCTGGACGGTGGTGTTGCCGGTCGGCGGCGGCGTGCCGCCGAGTTCCTTGATCCGGATGTTGCGGAACGACACGTCGTCGCCGGTGCCGTGGTTCTGGATGCCGACGTGCCCGGCGAGCGACCGCACCGGGTCGGTGTTCGTGAAGTCGTTGATCCGCACGCCGTTGAGGAAGACCTGGAGCCGCTCGGACTCGACCAGGATCTCGTAGGTGTTCCACTCCCCCGCCGGGTTGAGCGCCGCGTCCCGGGCCGCCAGGTCGGCGGACTTGAAGCCGTAGACCGCGCCGGTGGTCCGGTCGGCCGCGTCGGTGGGGTCGATCTGGATCTCGTAGCCGTTGTTCACCGCCGAGTTCGGGTCGCTCGACGGCGGGAAGCCGACGAACACGCCCGAGTTGTCGTCACCGGCCAGCCGCCAGTCCAGCTTCAGCGAGTAGTTGGTGAACTGCTTGGCGCTGTACCAGTACAGGCCCATGCCGCCGACCGAGGTGAGCGTGGCGTCGGCGTTGGTGAAGCTGCCCGGCCCGGCCTGCGACCAGCCGGTGGTGCCGCCGTTGTAGAGCGCGGTGTAGCCGGTCTCCGGCCGGCAGTCGGCCTTCGTGCGCCCGGCGGCGTAGCGGATGCCGCCGAGCAGGTGCGCCCGGAACGCCGCGTCGGCGTAGGACGCCTGGGTGTGGCCGCCGCCGGTGTAGAAGGACCGGCCGCCGCTGTACGTCTTGCACCAGGCGTGCGGGTGGTCGCCGCCCATCGAGCCGCCGGAGTACGTGGACTCGTCCAGGCTGGCCAGCACGTGCGCGGTGGAGCGGGCGTTGGTGCGGTAGTCGTACCACTCGTCGGTGCGGTTCCACCGCTGCGGCAGGTGCGCGGTGGCGGCGTGCGCCCGGTCCTCCACCTTCACCGTGGCCGGCTGGATGGCCGGGTGGGACGCGAACCAGGCGCCGACCAGGTTGCCGTAGAACGGCCAGTCGTACTCGGTGTCGGCGGCGGAGTGCACGCCGACGTACCCGCCGCCGGCGCCGATGTACGCCTCGAACGCCGACTGCTGGGTGGCGTTGAGGACGTCCCCCGTGGTGTTGAGGAAGATCACCGCCTCGAAGCGGGCCAGGTTGGCGGTGGTGAACTGGGCGGCGTCCTCGGTCGCGGTGACGGTGAAGCTGTTCGCCGCGCCCAGTTCCCGTACGGCCTGCGTGCCGACCGCGATGGAGTCGTGGCGGAAGCCGGCGGTCTTGGAGAAGACCAGCACGTCGTAGGGGGCGTCGGCGGCGGCTGCCGGGCCCGCGGGGACGGTGCAGGCGATGGTGGCGAGGACGGCGGTCACCGCCCCCAGTGCGGTACGCACGAGTTTCATCTGGTTCTCCTTCATCCTCACGGCAGGGTCCAGCGCTGGTTCGCCGCGCCGGTGCAGGTCCACAGGTGCACCGCCGTGCCGTCGGCCGAGTTGTTGCCGGACACGTCCAGGCACTTGCCCGACTGCGGGTTGCGCACGGTCCCGTCGGCCTGCGCGGACCAGTTCTGCGCCCCGGTGCCGTTGCACGTGTAGAGCTGGATCTTCGTGCCGTCCGCGCTGGCCCCGCCGGATACGTCCAGGCACTTGCCCAGCGCCTTCACGGTGCCGTT
Source organism: Micromonospora sp. RV43 (assembly GCF_001029515.1). Lineage (NCBI taxonomy): Bacteria > Bacillati > Actinomycetota > Actinomycetes > Micromonosporales > Micromonosporaceae > Micromonospora > Micromonospora sp. RV43. The sequence continues at coordinate 23,689 of NZ_LEKG01000044.1, forward strand.
CGGCGTCACGGTCCACGACTGCGCCGTCGTGCCGTTGCAGGTGTAGAGCTGGATCTGGGTGCCGTCCGCGGTGGCGGCGTTGCGCACGTCCAGGCACTTGCCGGCCAGGCCCTTCACCGGGCCGGTACGGACCGCCGACGTGGTGAGCGTGAACGCGTCCAGGTCGTAGAGCGCCCCGGTGCCACCGGCGAACGTCAGGTAGAGCGTGGTGGTGCCGGCCGGCGGATTGGCGATCGTGCCGGTGACTGTGGTGAACGTGTCCCAGGCGCCGGTGACCGGGACGGTGGCCGAGCCGAGCACGGTGCCGGTGGCCGAGCCGGCCCGCACCTGGAGCGTGCCGCCGGCGCCGGCGGACGACACCCGGGCGGTGAACCCGGTGGCGTCGGCGAGCAGGTACGGCTGGAACGCGATCCAGTCCCCGTTGTGGATGTCGCCGACGGTCTTGCCGCCCTCGGCGGTGGCCTTGTCGAACGTGTTGATCCCGGACGAGGTCTTGAAGTGCTCGGCCTGGCGGTGCCGGGGCTGGAGCGTGTGCTGGGTGTGCGTGGTGAGGCCGCCGGAGTCGGTGTACTCGGCGTCGAAGACGGCGAAGATGTTCGCCGCGTCGTCGTGCTCACCGTCGACGGGTACGGCGATCGAGCCGGTGCAGCCGGTCGCCGAGGTGATCTGGTGGCCGTGCTGGTCGTGGCCGAGCACGTATGTCATCTTGACCTTCGTGCAGTCGATCGTGGCGTCCTCCGGGTCGGTGACGGTGATCCGGAACGGCACGGTGTCGCCGAAGGAGAACAGCTTGCCGTTGCCGGGCGTCTCGATGACGACTGTCGGCGCGGTGTTGCCCACTGTGATCGTCACGCTCGCGGTGCCGGTGGCGCCCTGCGGGTCGCGCACGGTGAGCGTGGCGGTGTACCTGCCGTTTGTGGTGTAGGTGTGCGAGGGGTTCGCGGCGGTCGAGGTGCCGCCGTCGCCGAACGTCCAGGCATACGTCAGCGCGCCGCCCTCCGGGTCGGACGAGCCGGCCGAGGAGAAGGCCACAGTCAGCGGCGCGGCGCCGGAGGTCCGGTCGGCCGCGGCGCGGGCCACCGGGGCGCGGTTGGCGCCGCCCAGGTAGTCGAAGCGGTACAGCGCCGAGTTGGCGTCGCCGTTGAAGTAGCCGGTGCCGTAGTCGAGCACGTAGTACGCGCCGTCCGGGCCGAACGCCGAGTCCATCACCTGCTTGCCGGTCCACGGGAAGCTGTCGATGGTGCCGGGTGAGCCGTCCGCGCCGACGTGGATCGGCTTGATCCAGCCCCGGCCGAACTCGGTGGCGAAGAACTGCCCGTCGAAGGACTGCGGGAACTTCGTGGTGGACGGGTTCGCCGCGTCGTACCGGTAGACCGGGCCGCCCATCGGCGACTCGGAGCCGCCGCCGAACTCGGGCGGGCTGCCGGCGTCACCGGCGTAGCGGATCCAGGACGGCTTCGCCGCCGGCAGCGTGGCCAGGCCGGTGTTCCGGAACGAGTTGTTCGTCGGCCCGCCGGTGCAGTTGAACTTCGGGCCGGCGGTACCGGCGGCGAAGTCCCACTCGGCGTACGTCTCGGCGGCGGTGTTGGTGCCGGTGCAGTACGGCCAGCCGTAGTTGCCGGGCCCGGTCACCCGGTTGAACTCGACCTGCCCGGACGGGCCGCGGGCCGTGGTGGTGCCGGCGTCCGGCCCGTAGTCGCCCACGTAGACGACGCCGGTGGCCTTGTCGACGCTGATCCGGAACGGGTTGCGGAAGCCCATCGCGTAGATCTCCGGGCGGGTCCGCGCGGTGCCGGGCGCGAAGAGGTTGCCGGCCGGGATCGAGTACGTGCCGTTGGCGTTCACCTTGATCCGCAGGATCTTGCCCCGCAGGTCGTTGGTGTTGCCGGCGCTGCGCTGCGCGTCGTACCCGGGGTTGCGGTTGGTGCGCTCGTCGATCGGCGCGTAGCCGGCCGAGTCGAACGGGTTGGTGTCGTCGCCGGTGGACAGGTAGAGGTTGCCCGCGGCGTCGAAGTCGATGTCGCCGCCGACGTGGCAGCACAGCCCCCGGTCGGCCGGTACGTCGAGCACGTCGACCTTGCTGGCCTGGTTGAGCGTGAAGTCGGCGTTGAGGGTGAACCGGGAGAGCCGGTTGACGCCCTGCCAGGCGGAGAAGTCGGTGCCGGTGGCGGGCGCGTCCCCCGTCGGGGTGGACAGCGGCGGCGCGTAGTAGAGGTAGATGTGCCGGTTGGAGGCGAAGCCGGGGTCGACGCCGACGCCCTGGAGCCCCTCCTCGTCGTGGGTGTAGACAGGCAGCGTGCCGATGACTGTGGTGGCGCCGGCCGCGTCGGTGCGGCGCAGCGTGCCGTTGCGGGCGGTGTGCAGGACCGACCGGTCGGGCAGCACCGCGAGCGACATCGGTTCGCCGGTCTCGGCGACACCGCGGGCGAGTTCGACCTGCTGGAAGTCGCTCGCCGGGATCGGGTGGGCGGACGCCGGGACGGACGCCGCGGCCACTGTGACGGTGCCGGCGGTGGCCGCGAGCAGCAGCGCTGCGGCAGCGGCGAACGGTCGTCGGGCACGGGGGTGGTGGTGGCTGGACATGCTGTGCTGTCCCTTCCTGACGCGCGCAGCCAGGAACGGGCGCGCGTCGCGCCGGATGCCGAGCAGGGGGATGCTGCGCCGGCCTGCCGGGGAGGTCGGCGGGCCGCGACCTCCGGTCGGGACCGGAGGTCACCTCGCCGAGGCGGGCGGTGCGGGGCGATCTGGTGCGGGGCGATCACCTCGGCGAAACAGCGTTGTGCTGTGCACGACATTAAGACCTTTCGATCAGCCTGTCCATAGCTTCTGATCGATCGGCTTTGACTTTCGCCGCTCAGCGACAAAAGTAGGTGTCACTCGTGGCGGTCGACCGCCCGCTCCGCGAGCGCCGCCAGCACCCGCCGCGCCGGTTCCGCCAGCGGCAACGCGTCCAGCGCGACAAGTGCCGCGTCGGCCCGGGTACGGATCATCCGCTCCACCGCCTCCCGGGCACCGGACTCCTCGATGATGCCCCGCACCTCGGCCGCGGCCGCCTGGTCGAGGCCGGGATCGCCGACCAGCTCCCCCAGCCGGGCCGCACCGGCCGGCGAGGCGGACGCCCGGGCCAGCGCCAGCAGCACCGTCGGCTTGCCCTCACGCAGGTCGTCCAGGTTGGACTTGCCGGTCACCGACGGGTCGCCGAAGACGCCGAGCAGGTCGTCGCGCAGCTGGAACGCGTCACCGAGCGGGTCGCCGAACCCGGCCAGCGCGGCCACCTCCTCCGGCGCCGCACCGGCGAGCGCGGCACCGATCTGCACCGGGCGGGTCACCGTGTAGCGGGCCGTCTTCAGCCGTACCACTGTGAGCGCGTTCGCCACCGAGCCGTCCCCGGCCGCCCCGACCACGTCCAGGTACTCCCCCGCGATCACCTCCGAGCGCATCCGGGCCAGCAGCACGTGCCCCCGGCGCAGCCGCTCGGGCGGCAACCCGCACCCGTGGAACATCTGCGCCGACCAGGTGGCGCAGAGGTCGCCGCAGAGCACCGCGGCCTGTCGCCCGTACGCCGCCGGGTCGCCCGGCCAGCCGGACGCGGCGTGCAGCTCGGCGAAGAACCGGTGCAGCGTCGGCGCGCCCCGGCGGCGGTCGCTGCGGTCCACGATGTCGTCGTGGATCAGCGCGAACGCGTGGAACAGCTCCAGCGACGCCGCGGCGACCACGATCGGCGCGGCGTCCGGGCCGCCGAAACCCCGCCAGCCCCAGTAGCAGAACAGCGGGCGCATCCGCTTGCCGCCGGCCAGGACGAACCAGCGCAGAGCAGTGTGGACGGCCCCCGTACCGTCGTCCGGCCGATCCGGCTCTCTCGCGTCCAGGAACGCGGCTAGCGCGGCGTCGAAGCGGCCCCGCAGCAGGGCCGGATCGGTCGGTGCGACGGTTACGGTCATGGTGCCTCCCTGGCCAGTCCGGCGAGTTCGAGCAGCAACGCCTTCACGTCGGTGGCCTCCACCCGGGGCCGGATCGCGGCCCGGTCGGAGCAGAGCAGCACCGGGCCGTCCGCCGGGTCGGCGGGCAGGCGCCCGTGTGAACCACGCACCGCACGCGCGCCCGCGTCCAGCCCCACCACTGACATCAGGTAGCGCAGCCCGAGCTTCTTGCGGGCCAGCGCCACCGCCGCGCGGCGCTTCGCCGCACCCGGCGCGGCCGGGTCGAAGAACAGCTCGGCCGGGTCGTAGCCGGGTTTGCGGTGGATCTCCACCAGCCGGGCGAAGTCGGGCGCCCGCGCGTCGTCGAGCCAGTAGTAGTACGTGAACCAGGCGTCCGGCTCGGCCACCAGCACCAGCTCACCCGAGCGGGGGTGATCCAGCCCGTACCCGGCCTGCCCGGCGGCGTCGAGCACCTCGGCCACGCCCGGCAGCGACGCGCAGAGCTTCGCCACCGCCGGCACGTCCGCCGGATCCTCGACGTAGACGTGCGCCACCTGGTGGTCGGCCACCGCGAACGCCCGTGAGGTCCACGGGTCGAGATATTCCATCCCGGCCTGGGTGTAGACCCGCAACAGCCCCTCGGCGCGCAGCATCCGGTTCACGTCCACCGGGCGGGACACGTCGGTGATGCCGTACTCGGACAACGCCACCACTGTGGCGTCCCGCTCCCGCGCGGCGTCGAGCAGCGGACCGAGCACGGTGTCCAGCTCCGCCGCCGCGGCGGCGGCCTGCGGGCCGGACGGGCCGAAGCGTTGCAGGTCGTAGTCCAGGTGCGGCAGGTAGACCAGCGTCAGGTCGGGAGCGTGGTCGGCGAGGATGCGCTGCGCCGCCCGGCTGATCCACGCCGAGGACGGCAGCCCGGCACCCGGCCCCCAGTAGCTGAACAGCGGGAACGTGCCGAGCGCGTCGGTGAGGGTGTCCCGCAGCTCGGGCGGGTCGGTCCAGCAGTCGGGCTCCTTGCGCCCGTCGGCGTAATAGACCGGGCGCGGCGTGACCGTCCAGTCCACGTCCGCGCCCATCGCGTACCACCAGCAGACGTTCGCCACCCGGTAGCCCGGCTCGACGCGACGGGCCGCCTGCCACACCTTCTCGCCGCCGACGAGCCCGTTGTGCTGCCGCCAGAGCAGCACCTCGCCCAGGTCGCGGAAGTACCAGCCGTTGCCCACCACGCCGTGCCCGGCGGGCAGCTCGCCGGTGAGGAACGTGGACTGCGCCGAGCAGGTCACCGCCGGCAGCACGGTGCCCAGCTCGGCGGCGAACCCGGCGTCGGCCACCGTGCGCAGCCGGGGCATGTGCGCCAGCAGCCGCGGCGTCAGCCCGACCACGTCGAGCACCACGAGCCGCCGGCTCACGAGGACGCCCCCACCGTCGTGGCCAGGCCGAGCGCGGTCAGCTCGTCGCGGGCGAACGCCAGCTCGGCGGCGATGCCGGCGGCCAGCTCCACGTCGCCGCGCGGCCGCCGCGCCTCCGGCAGCACCCCCCAGGTGTACGTCTCGACGTCGAGGTGGTCGCAGCCGGCGACGGGACCGGCGTACAACGCGGCCAGCGCCTCGCGCAGCACCGGCGCTGTGGAGCGCAGCGGCGGCTCGGGCGGTGCGTGCAACGGCACGTGGTAGTGCACCCGCCACGCCCCGGGCAGCCGCGCGTCGAGCGCGGCGTCGAGGTCGTCGGCCGCGTACGCCGGATCGGCCGGATCGGCGGCGCCGGCGCAACCGGCAGCCCGCGTCTGGTGCAGGAAGCGCGGTTCGACGAACCGGCGCAGCGCCGCGTTCGCGGCGGGCGGGTCAGGGGCCTCGACCGCTGCGGACACCTGGACCTTCACCACGGGGAGACCGGCGGCACGCAGCCCGGCCAGGGCATCCGCCGGCTGCTCCCAGGCACACGCCAGGTGCGCGAGATCCACGCAGATCCCGAGCCGGTCGGTATCCATGTCTGAGAATACCTCGCGTGCTTGTCCCGTCGACTCCACCAGACAGCCCGGTTCCGGTTCGAAGCCGACCCGGATCACCCGGCCGGTCTCCCGCTGCACGGCGGCCAGGCCCTCGGCCAGCGCGTCCAGGCGACGCCGGGCGGTGGCGGCCCGCCCGGCGTCCCACGGGGTGCGCCAGGCGATCGGCAGCGTCGAGATCGAGCCCCGGACGGCGTCGTCGGGCAGCAGGTCGGCGAGAACCCGGGCCAGGTCCAGCGTGTACGCCGACCGTTGCGGCGTGGTCCAGTCCGGGTGGTACACCGCGCCCTTGACCACAGGGGCCTGGAACGCGGCGTACGGGAAGCCGTTGAGCGTGACCACCTCCAGCCCGCGTACCGTCAGCTCGTGGCGCAGCCGGCGCCGGGCCGGCGGGTCGGCGGCGAGCGCGGCGGCGACCGGCGCGGCCAGCCAGAGTCCGAGCCCGAGCCGGTCGGCGCCGAGCGCCCGGCGGATCGCCACCGCGTACGTGTCGAGCTGGGCGACGACGCCCGGCAGGTCCTCGGCCGGGTGCACGTTCGTGCAGTAGCCGAGATGGACGGTCGTGCCGTCGGCGTGGCGCAGCCGCATCACTGCCCCCCACGGGCGATCGAGTTGCCGGCGAAGGTGGGGTCGCTCGTCTCCAGGTCGGTCAGGTCGAGCCGGCCGGACTGGCCGTAGAACTCGACCGGGTTGCGCCACAGCACCCGGTCCACGTCGTCGGCGTCGAACCCGGCCAGCAGCATCGCCTCCCCGGTGGCCCGGGTCAGCAGCGGATCCGACCGGCCCCAGTCGGCCGCCGAGTTCACCAGCATCCGTTCGGTGCCGTACCGCTTCAGCAGCTCCACCATCCGCGGCGGCGACATCTTCGTCTCCGGATAGATCGAGAAGCCCAGCCAGCAGCCGGTGTCCCGGACCAGCTCGACGGTCACCTCGTTGAGGTGGTCGACGAGCACCCGTCCCGGCGCGATGCCCGACTCGGCGACCACCGCGAGCGTCCGCTCGACGCCGCGCGCCTTGTCCCGGTGCGGCGTGTGCACCAGCGCCGGCAGGTCGTGCGCGACGGCCAGGGCGAGCTGACCGGCCAGCGCGGCGTCCTCGGCCGGCGTCATAGCGTCGTAGCCGATCTCGCCGACCGCCACCACGCCGTCCTTGTCCAGGTAGCGGGGCAGCAGGTCGAGCACGGGGCGGCAGCGCGGGTCGTTCGCCTCCTTCGGGTTCAGCGCCACAGTGGCGTGGTGCCGGATGCCGAACTGGCCGGCCCGGAACGGCTCCCACCCGATCAGCGAGTCGAAGTAGTCCACGAAGCTGTCCACGCTTGTACGCGGCTGGCCCAGCCAGAACGCCGGCTCGACCACCGCGCGGACGCCCGCGGCGGCCATCCGCTCGTAGTCGTCCGTGGTGCGGGACGTCATGTGGATGTGCGGGTCGAAGATGCGCATGTCACGCCTCCGTGGTGGGGATGGTCAGCCGGCGCAGCAGGCCGGTCGCGTCGGCGGGCATGTCGCGGCCGGCGGCGTGCCGTTCGGCGGCGAGCGCGGCGAGCATCCGGGCCAGCTCGCCGTCGGCCCGCTCCGGCAGGCCGTCGACAACCGCCAGCGGCACGCCGGTGAACACGCACTTGAGCACCGCCTGCCGCCAGGTCGCCTGCTCCAGGTGCCGGGCGTACGGGCCGAGCGCCGCGGCCACCAGCCGGGTGTCGTTGGTGCGGATCGCGTCGTGCAGCAGCGGCACGCACTCCGCGCCGATCGGCAGCAGCGGCAGCGCGCGCAGCACGGCGCGTTTCTCGGCGGCGTCGCCCTGCCGGTACAGCGTCTCCGCGGCGGCGGCGTGGCCGTGCGGCAGCGCGGTCAGCAGCAGCGCCCGGGCCGCCTCGTCCGCCGTCCAGCCGGGCGGGGCGGGCACCGGCAGGCGACCGCACCGCCGGGCGGCGGCGGCGAAGAACCGCCCGATGGCCGTGGGTTCGGTCGCGACGCGGCGCAGCGCCGCGTCCAGCCACTGCGGATCGGGTACGCCCCGAAGCGCGGCGCGCAGTCGGTCGGGTGTCATGCCGTCTCCCCTCTGCCGGGTGGAAGGTGGTGGGTCACCGCCCCTCGCCGCGCGAGGCGGCGGCGCGCAGGAAGTCCAGTGAGCGGGCGGCGACGGCCGGTGCGGCGTGCGAGTGGCGGGGCAGTTCCACGGCCACCAGCCCGCGGTAGCCGGCGTCGGCCAGGGCGCGCAGCACCGGCGGGAAGTCGATCTCGCCGGTGCCGAACTCCAGGTGCTCGTGCACGCCCCGGCGCATGTCGTCGATCTGCACGTTGACCAGGTGCGCGGCGACCGCCGACACGCACTGCGGCACCGGCATCGGCTCCAGGCAGCGACAGTGCCCGATGTCGAGCGTGATGCCGAAGCCGGGCGGCGTGCCCAGCGCCTCGCGCAGCCGCCACCACCCGGCGATGTCCTCGACGAACATGCCCGGCTCGGGTTCGAAGCCCAGCGGCACGCCCGCCTCCGCCGCCGCGGCGCACACCGTCGCGCAGCCCGCCACCAGGCGGTCGGCGGCGACGCCGGGTGGTACGCCGGGTGGGCGTACCCCGGCCCAGAAGGAGACCGCCTCCGCGCCCAGGTCGGCGCCGATCCGGACGGCTCGGCGCAGGAACTCCACCCGCCGGGCCGGGTCGTCGTGCAGCAGCGTCGGCGCGTGCTTGTGCCGCGGGTCGAGCAGGTACCGGGCGCCGGTCTCGACCACCACGGCCAGCCCCAGCGCGTCCAGCCGTCGACTGATGGCGGCGACCCGGCGGGCCAGGCCGGGGGCGAACGGGTCCAGGTGGTCGTGGTCGAGGGTGAGCGCGACGCCCACGTAGCCGAGGTCGGCGAGGACCGCGAGCGCGTCCCCGAGCCGGTGGTTGGCGAAGCCGTTGGTGCCGTACCCGAAGCGCAGCGCGCCCGGCCCGGACAGCGGGCCGGCGGTGGGCCGGGTGGCCGGCGCGGCGGTCATGTCGGTGAGATCAGTCGGGCCAGGCGGCGGCCGAGCGGCGCGGCGCCGGCCACGGCGAGGCCGAGCAGCCGGGCCCCGGCGCGGGCGGTGAGCGCGCCCTGCAACGCGGGCAGCCCGGTGATCCCGGCGCCGACCGCGGCCCGGACCCGGGCCGGTGACGGGTCGGCGAGCACGCGGGCCTGCGCCCGGCCGTAGCGGACGGCGTACCCGGCGGCGAGCACCGCCGGCACCAGCTCCCCGAGCCGAAGGAAGGGCCCCCTCTTAACGCATCCGGTAGAGGAGGGGGCCCCGCTTAACACGGTCGGCCGGGCCGGGGTGGTGAGCGCGATCAGCGCGGTGCCGGCGAGCGTGAGGCCGGGCAGCCGCCGGTCCGCGCCGGTCACCTCGCGGCGGGACAGCGCGGTCACGGTCCAGGTGTGCGCGGCGACTGTGAGCGCGGCCGGGAGCGCCCGGACCACCCGCCCGCCGGACGCGCCGAGCAGCACGTCCAGCCCTCGGCACGCGGCCATCACCGCCGGCCCGGCGGCGGTGTTCTTCGCGCGCAGGTCGTACCCCCAGATCGTGGCCGCGAGCGGCAGCGCGACTGCCGCCGCCCGGCGGCCCCCGGCGGCGGTGGCGACCGCGAGCCCGGCGGCGGTCAGGCCGGACGCGACGCCGAGCGCGACCGACGGGCGCACCCGGCCGGACGGGATCGGCCGCTCCGGCCGCTCGACCGCGTCCAGCCGCCGGTCGGCCCAGTCGTTGGCGGCCATCCCGGCCCAGTACAGCAGCACCGACGCGCCGGCCAGGGCCGGTGTACGCGGACCGAGCGCACCGGCGGCCGCCGCGCCGGAGAGCACGTCCCCGGGTACGGAGAGCGCGGCGGGCGCCCGGACCAGCTCGGCCAGGTCGGCCAGGCGGGTCACGGCGTCACCCGGGCGTGCAGGCCGGCGGCGAACTCCCGCAGCACCGTCCACTGTTCACCGAGCGCGTGGCCGGTCGCGCCGAGCGGGTCCTTGAAGAAGAACGCCAGCTCGGTCAGCGGGCCGTGGCGGCCGGCGGCGTGCGCGGCGGCGGTGAGCCGGGCCAGGTCCAGCACGAGCGGCGCGGCCAGCGCCGAGTCGCAGCCGTGCCAGGTGAACTCCATCCGCATGCCGGTGCCCAGGAAACCGGCGAACGTGACCAGGTCCCAGGCGGTCTTGAAGTCGCCGAGTTCCTCGACGTACTCGATCCGGGTGTGGCCCTGCGGCAGGTAGCCGAGCGTCTCGGCGAGCACCCGCTGTTTGCTGCCCACCTTCGCGGCGTTGGCGGCCGGGTCGGCGAGCGTGGCGCCGTCGCCGCCGCCGAGCAGGTTCGTGCCGGACCAGGAGCGCACGGCCAGGTGCCGCATCGCGAACATCGGCGCGAGCACCGACTTGAGCAGCGTCTCGCCGGTCTTGCCGTCGTGCCCGGCGTACGGCAGCTTTCGTTCGGCGGCGAGCGCGGCCAGGGCCGGCAGGCGGGCGCCTGTGGACGGGGTGAAGTCCACGTACGGGCAGCCCGCGGTGAACGCCGCGTACGCGTATCCGGAGCTGGGCGGCAGCACGTCGGCCGGGCCGGTCAGCGCGTCGCGCAGCGCGGCCAGGTCGCTGTGGGCCGGGTGCGGGGCGGGCGCCGGTTCGGTGGCGGCGACGTTGACCACCACCACCCGGTCCAGCCCGTGCCGGGTGCGGAAGTCGGTCAGGTCGCGCACCACCGCGGCGATCCGCTCGCCCTGGCCGCCCTCGGTGGGCGCGGGCCGCAGCGACGGCTCGACGGCGGCCAGGTCGGGCGCCACGGCGTCGGCCAGCCGGGCGGGCAGCACGCCTGCGGCGGCGAGCGCCTCGGCGCGTTTGGTGAGCGGGGTGGTGACCACGTCGTGGCCGCCGAAGACGAGATCGGCGAAGCCCGGCAGGGCGGGCCCGCGCAGGTCGGGCAGCTCGGTCACGCAGCCGGTCGGCGCGGTGAGCCCGGCCCGCAGGGCCAGTCCCCCGACCACGCTCGTGGTGGCGACCGAGCCGCGCGCACCCACCAGCCAGACACCCGTACGCATTCGCGCTACCTCCCCAGGTATGGCCGGTCCGCCGGTGCGGCCGGGGAATCCCGGTCCGGCCGCACCGGAGGGCCGTGCTGGTCGTGCCGGCGGACACCGGCGGCACGCTCCCCGGAGCCGGCCTCGTCCCCGCCGCGGGGCGCAACCGCGGCGGGCCCTCGCCGGCCGGCGCCGGTGAGTGTCGACGGACCCCGCAGGGGCCGTCTCGGGTCAGGCGGAAGCTTCGGCCAGGGCGGGCTCCACCTCCGTCCAGGCGGCCCGCTCGGCCGAGCGGGTCACCGCGTCGAGCACGAGCTGGACCTGCAACGCGTCGGCGAACGACGGGGCCGGGTCGGCGCCGGTGGCGACCGCCTCGACGAAGTCGCGCGCCTGGTGGGTGAAGGAGTGCTCGTAGCCGATGATGTGGCCGGGCGGCCACCACGCACCCAGGTACGGGTGGTCCGGCTCGGTCACCAGGATCCGGCTGAAGCCCTGCTCGGCGGCCGGCCGGGTGGCGTCCAGGAACTCCAGCTCGTTGAGGCGTTCCAGGTCGAACACGACGCTGCCGCGCGAGCCGTTGATCTCGACCCGCAGGGCGTTCTTGCGGCCGGTGGCGAACCGGGTCGCCTCGTACGTGGCCAGCGCTCCCCCGTCGAGCCTGGCCACGAACACCGCCGCGTCGTCAACTGTCACCTGGCCCGTCGCGCTGCCGTTGCCGTCGGCCTGCGCGGCCAGGCCGCTCGACCCGGCGACGAGCGGCCGCTGACGCACGAACGTCTCGGTGAGCGCGCTGACCCCGGTGACGAGCTGGCCGGTGACGTACTGGGTCAGGTCGATGATGTGCGCGCCGATGTCACCGAGCGCGCCGGAGCCCGCCCTGTCCTTCTGCAACCGCCACACCAGCGGGAACTGCGGGTCGACGATCCAGTCCTGGAGGTAGGTCGCCCGGACGTGCCGGATCTCGCCGATCCGCCCGTCGGCCACCAGCTGCCGCATCAGGGCGACAGCGGGCACCCGCCGGTAGTTGAAGCCGCACATCGCGCGTACCCCGGACTCGCGTGCCCGGGCCGCGGCCTCGGTCATCTCGCGGGCCTCGGCGACGCTGTTCGCGAGCGGCTTCTCGCACAGCACGTGCTTGCCTGCGGCGAGCGCGGCGAGTGCGATCTCGCGGTGGCTGTCCCCCGGCGTGCAGATGTCGACCACGTCGATCTCGTCGGACTCGACGAGCCGCCGCCAGTCGGTGGTGTAGCCGTCCCAGCCGAGCCGGTCGGCGGCCTCGGCCACCTTCGGCTCGTCGCGGCCGCAGACGAGCGCCATCCGCACCCGCGCCGGCAGGTCGAACACCCGGTTCACGGTGCGCCACGCTTGGGAGTGCGCGGCGCCCATGAACGCGTAGCCGACCATGCCGACCCGCAGGATGCTGTCGTGACTGGACAAGGTGGGTCTCCCCCCGTGTGTCAGAACCCGAGCTTCAGGTAGTCGCTCGCGTTCTCCTTGGTGATCGTCTCGGAGGCGAGCACGATCTCCTTCGGTACCTGGAGTTCGACCAGGTCGGACATGCCCTTGCCCTGGCCGATCAGGCGGGCCAGGGAGATGGCCGAGGAGGCCATCGACGGGCTGTAGGTGACTGTGGCCTTGAGGACCGTGTTGTCGGCGGCGATGTCCTCCATGGCCTTCTTGGAGCCGGCGCCGCCGACCATGACGAATTCCTTGCGGTTGGCCTGGTTGACCGCCGCGAGCACACCGATGCCCTGGTCGTCGTCGTGGTTCCAGACGGCGTCGATCTTCGGCAGCGCCTGGAACAGACCGGTGGCGGCCTGCTGCCCCGAGTCCACTGTGAACTCCGCGGGCCGCCGGTTGGCGACCTTGAACCCGTACGAGGCGAGCGTGTCGGCGAACCCCTTCGACCGTTCCTGGGTCAGCTCCAGCGACTCGATGCCGGGGATCTCGCCGATCACCGGGTTGCTGACGCCCTTGGCCTTGAGCTGCTCGGCGATGTAGGTGGCGGCGGCCACCCCCATGCCGTAGTTGTCGCCCTTGATCTGCAGCCGGTAGGCCCGCGCGTCCGGGAAGGCCCGGTCCAGGTTGACCACCGGGATGCCGGCCTTCATCGCCTCCAGGCCGAACGCGTTGAGTTCCTTGCCGTCGTGCGGCAGCAGCACGATCACGTCGGGCTTCTGCGAGATCAGCGTGGACAGCGCCGCCCGCTGGGCCGCCGCGTCCGCGCCGGCCTCGACCGACTTCAGCTCGACGTCCTGGTACGCCCCGGCCTGCGCCTTGGCGTTGTTGGTGATGGCGGCGATCCAGCCGTGGTCGGCGGCCGGGGCGGAGAAGCCGATGCTCACCTTCTTGCCCGTCTCGGTGTTGGCGCCGGAACCGGCCGCCTTGGTCTGCGCCTCGGTCGGGTTCTGCTCGTTGCTGGTGCAGCCGGCGAGCAGCACCCCGGCGGAGACGGCGGCCCCGCCGAAGAGCAGCCGGCGGCGGGACAGGTCATGGCGCGGTGTTCTCATGACGCCTCCTGGGATGAGGTGGTGGGGTGGTTTCGGGTGTGGCGGGCCGGACCACAGTCGGTACGACGGCAGCCGGGGTGTGCGCGGGTGGGGTCAGGTGGTGGTGGCCCGGTTGCGGGCGAGGAACTGGGTGAGACTGCCGAACTGCACCTGCTGGACCAGGACGGCGGCGACGATGATGCCGCCCTTGACCATGTTCTGGGCCTCGGCGGAGAGGTTGTTGATGGCGAACAGGTTGGTGATGGTGGAGAAGATGATCACCCCGAGCAGGGAGCCGATGATCGTTCCCCGCCCGCCGCTGAGCAGCGTGCCGCCGATGATCGCGGCGGCGATCGCGTCCAGCTCGTAGAGGTTCGCCATCGCCGCCTGCGCGGAGGTGGCCTGCGCGGTCAGCATGACCGCGGCGATGCCGCAGCACAGGCCGGACAGCGCGTAGAGGAGCACTGTGTGCCGGCGGACGTTGATGCCTGCCAGCCGGGCCGCCTCCGGGTTGCCGCCGACCGCCACCGTACGGCGGCCGAACGTGGTCCGGTTCAGCAGCACCCAGCCGGCCGCCACCACCGCCACCAGGATGTAGACCAGCAGCGGGATGCCGAGCACGTTCGTGCTGGCGATGCCGTTGATGAACGTGTTGCCCGACACCTGGGTCTGCTTGTCGGAGATCTCCGCCGCCAGCCCCCGGGCGGCCACGAGCATGGCGAGCGTGGCGATGAACGGCACCAGCCGCCCGTACGAGACGAGCAGCCCGTTCACCACGCCGACGGCGAGCCCGACTGTCAGCGCGGTGAAGATCATGCCGCCCGCGCCATAGCTCTGCGTGGCCACTGTGGTGCACCAGACCCCGGCGAGGGCGACGATCGCGCCGACCGACAGGTCGATGCCCCCGCCGATGATCACGAAGGTCATGCCGACTGTGACCACGCCGACCACCGAGGCGAGCTTGAGGATGGTGAGCGTGTTGCCCCACACCCAGTTCGGGTCGCCGTAGAGGTCGGGGCGGGTCAGGACGCCGATGACCACCAGCACGACCAGCGTGGCGAGCAGGCCGAGGTTGCGCTTGACGCCCTCCCCGCCGTCACCGCGCCACCAGGAGAGCTTCGCCGGCGCGCCGACCTTCGCGGTCTCCGTCCGCTCCACCGGCGGCGACTGCGCGGGCAGCGAGGATTCTCTGACATCGCTCATGCCGGTGCGCCTTCCATGAGAGACCCCGCCATGACGAGGTCGAGCACTGTGTTCTCGTCCAGTTCGCCGGCCGGGGCCTCGCGGACCACCCGGCCCTCCCGCATCACCAGCACCCGGTCGGCCAGGCCCAGCACCTCGGGCACCTCGCTGGAAACCAGCAGCACCCCGACGCCACGGGCGGCCAGATCGCGGATCACCTGGTACAGCTCGGCGCGGGCGCCCACGTCCACGCCCCGGGTCGGCTCGTCGAGCAGCAGCAGCCGGGTGTCACCGAGCAGCCACCGCCCGACCACCACCTTCTGCTGGTTGCCGCCCGACAGCGTGCGCACCGGCCGGCGTACGTCCCGGGGCCGCAGCTCCAGCGACGCGGCGATCCGGTCCGCCTCGGCGCGTTCCCGTCCGGTGTCGGTGAAGCCGAGGCGGGCGTACCTGCTGAACGTGGCGAGCGTGACGTTGCGGTAGATCGGTTCGCCGAGCAGCAGCGCCTGACTCTTGCGCTCCTCCGGCGCCATGCCCATCCCGGCCCGTACCGCCGCGCCCACACTGCCGGGACGCAGCGCACGGCCGTCCACCCGGACCGTCCCGGCGTGCGCCCGGCGCGCGCCGAAGATGGTCTCCAGCAGCTCCGACCGGCCGGAACCGACCAGCCCGGCGATGCCGACGATCTCTCCCGCCCGGACCCCGAGCGAGACGTCGGCGAACTCGCCGTGCCGGGTCAGCCCGTCCACCCGCAGCAGCTCCGCGCCGCCCCCGTGGTCGGCCGGGCGCTGCGGGAAGACGTACTCGATGGTCCGCCCGGTCATCCGGGCGACCAGGTCGCGGGTCGGCGTCTCGCGGGCCGGCAGGCTCGCCGCCGTGGTCCGGCCGTCCTTGAGTACGGTGACCCGGTCGCCGATCTCGCGGATCTCCTCCAGCCGGTGCGAGATGTAGATGACCGCGATGCCCTGCGCGGTGAGTTCCCGGATGATCCGGAACAGGTTCGCCACCTCGTCGTGGGCCAGCACCGCGCTCGGCTCGTCCATGATGATCAGCCGCGCCTCGTGGGACAGCGCCCGGGCCATGCTGACGATCTGCTTCCCGGCGGCGGGCAGGTGCCGCACCAGCCGTCCCGGCGGGATCTCCGGGTGGCCGAGCCGTGCCAGGATCTGCCGGGTACGCCGGGCCATGTGCCCCCGCCGGACGAAGCCGAACCGGCGCGGCTCGTGGCCGAGGAACGCGTTCTCCGCCACCGACAGGTCGTCGACCAGGTCGAGTTCCTGGTAGATCGTGGCGATGCCGGCACGCATGGCGGCCTGCGGGTTGGCGAACGAGGCCGGCTCGCCCCGCCAGAGCACCTCGCCGGAGTCCGGCCGGTGCACCCCGGCCAGCACCTTGATGAGTGTGGACTTACCGGCGCCGTTCTGCCCCAGCAGGCAGTGCACCTCGCCGGCCCGCACCTCCAGTTGCACGCCGTCGAGCGCGCGTACCCCCGGGAACGTCTTGACGACGTCGGTGAGGCGCAGGACCACCTCGCCCGCGACGGCGTCCGCGGGCGCCTCGACGAGCGGCTTGCCGGTGTCGCTCACGCTGCCTCCCCGAATGCGAGGTCACTGGCCAGCACCGCCGCGCCGGCGACGCCGGCGCGCGGGCCCAGCTCGGACAGGACGACGGGCAGGTTGCCGGTGGCGAGCGGCAGCGAGCGGCGGTAGACCACGCTGCGGATCTCGGCCAGCAGGATGTGCCCGAGCTGGGCGAGCCCGCCGCCGATGACGATCATCGACGGGTTGGTGAAGCTGACCAGCCCGGCCAGTACGCTGCCGACCCGCCGGCCGCCGTCGCGGATGAGCTGGATGCAGGTGACGTCCCCCTCGATCGCCCCCTGCGCCACGTCGAGCGCGGTCACCACCCCCCGGGCCGCGAGCCGCTCGGCCAGTGCCGGGGACACCTCGGTGCGGGCCGCGACTGTCGCCTCCCGGGCCAGCGCGGCGCCGCTGAACACCGCCTCGAGGCAGCCGAGGTTGCCGCAGCTGCACATCGGGCCGTTCGGGTCGACCTGGATGTGGCCGATGTCCCCGGCGCAGCCGTCGGTGCCCCGGTAGACCTCGCCGTGCAGGTAGATGCCGCAGCCGATACCGGTGCCGATCTTGATGAACAGGAAGTCGTCGACCGAGTGGGCCACGCCGCCGTGCCGCTCGCCGATCGCCATGATGTTGACGTCGTTGTCGACCACGGCCGGGCAGCCGTGCTCGCGGGTGAGCAGCTCGCGGACCGGGAACCGGTCCCAGCCGGGCATGATCGGCGGGGAGACCGGCACGCCGTCGCGGAAGCTGACCGGCCCCGGTACGCCGATGCCCACCGCGTCGAGCCGCTCGTACGCGCCGTCCACCTTGGCCTTGTGCAGCAGCTCGTTGACCCGCTGGAGCGTCACCTTCGGGCCGGAGCGGATGTCGGCGGTCTCGGTGTAGGCGGCCACCGTCTCCAGCCGGCCGTTCACCACCTCCACGTCGATCGAACTGGCGCCCAGGTCGACGGCGGCGAACCGCAGGTGCGGGCTCAGTTCGACGAGGGTGGAGCGCCGCCCGCCCCGGGAGGCGGCCAGCCCCGCCTCGGCCACGTAGCCGAGGGAGACCAGGCGTTCCAGCTCGGCGAGCAGGCGCGGGCGGGGCATCTGGAGCCGGTCGCCGAGTTCGGCGCGGGACACCGCGCCCTCGTCCCGGAGCAGTCGCAGAAGCCGTACGTGCAGGGGGTCGACCGTCCGCACCGGCAGTCACCTCCGCATCGGAAGTCCGTCACATCGACGACGGCGATGTGTGTTGTGTCCGACACAGTAGGAGCCTTCCGGGCCGCATGTCCATAGCTTCGGCACGTCTGATGCAAACTTTTGTCCATACGAACAAAAGCGAGTTCCGGATCATGAAAACGCATCGCCCCGCCGGGGATTCTTCCGGGCGGGGCGATGCGTTCTGGGGTCAGCGGGAGTGCGCGCGGCCCTTCTTGCGCAGCTTGCGGTCGTCGCGCAGCTCCACGTAGGGCTCCTCGTCGGCCGGGTGCCCGGCCGCGATGGCGCGGCTGCGCTCCAGCTCGGCGTCGAACTCGGCGCCGAGCAGGATGGCGACGTTGCTCAGCCAGAGCCACACCAGGAAGATGATCACGCCGGCCACCGCGCCGTACGTCTTGTTGTACGAGCCGAAGTTGCTGACGTAGAGCGCGAACAGGCCGGAGACCACCAGCCAGAGCACCACCGCGAGCACGCCGCCGGGGCTGACCCAGCGGAAGCCGCCGTGCCGGGCGTTCGGCGAGGCCCAGTAGAGGATCGCGAACATCAGGCTCACCAGCACCAGCAACACCGGCCACTTGGCGATGTTCCACACCGTCACGGCGGTCTCGCCAAGCCCGATCGCGTTCCCGGCCTGCTCGGCCAGCCCGCCGGTGAACACCACGATCACGGCACTGATCAGCAGCATCACGCCGATCACCGCGGTCACGCCGAGGCGCACCGGCAGCGTCTTCCAGATCGGCCGCCCCTCCGGCACGTCGTAGATGCTGTTCGAGGCGCGCATGAACGCGGCGACGTAACCGGACGCCGACCAGAACGCCGCCACCAGACCGACGATCGCCGCGATGCTCGCCAGCCCGCCGGACTGGCCCGCCTGGTCGATAGCGCTCTCGATGATGCGGCGGATGTTCTCCTCCGGCACCGCCTGCCCGACGGTGTCCCGCACCCCCTCGGTGGCCCGTTCCCCGAGCAGGCCGAGCACCGAGATCAGCACCAGGACGCCCGGGAAGATGGAGAGCACGCCGTAGTAGGTGAGCGCGGCGGCCCAGTCGGTCAGGCTGTCGTCCTGGAACTCCCGCACGGTCCGCTTGAGGGTCGCCATCCAGCCCGTCGCCGACAGGTCGGCCGGGCTGTCCGGCCCGTCGTCCGGCCCCACCGGTCCGGCGTGCTTCCGCCCGTCCGGCCGGTCCTGCCCGGCGCGGGCGTCGTCGCGCGTGGTGGGGGCGTCCTCACGCCCGTCGCGGGTGTCCTCGTGGACGTCGTGGGCGTCGTCGCGGGCGGCCATGGCACCTCCTCGTCGTCATGTCGTCCCGCACGACATGCCCTGACGAGGGCAGCGATAACCACCGCACCCGCAAACCGGCCACTCGACAGCCGGCGACCGTCCCCACCCACCTCCCTGCCGGCCCCTCCGTGGCCTTGCCCTGCCCTCAACTCCCACCCGCTCCGCGACGACCTGGTCGAGGCGGGCCGCTCCTGCGTCCACCCGGACCACCGCACCGGCGCCG
>NZ_LEKG01000356.1:0-1641 GCF_001029515.1 Micromonospora sp. RV43
TCACCTGACAGGTGCCTTCCGTCCGGGATAGATGAGACCCTCAGCAAGTCCTATCTTCCCAGGCCGGAAGGCATCTTCCTTTCAAGATCCACTATATGGACCCGCCCTTAATGAAGGGCTGAGGCTAAGCTGATTGACCGTTCGCGCGGTATCCAGAAGAAGGCTGTTGCTCAGCACATTCTGAAGACAGGTTCGCCTGACTACCTTGAGACGTTCCTTGACTACGTGAACGATCCCGATGGTATGGCTCAGCGTGCTGCTCTGTCGCTGACCAACGCTAACGGTGGCTATCTGGTGCCTTACACCCTTGACCCGTCTGTGATCCTGACTAACAACGGTTCGGCTAACCCGTTCCGTCGTATGGCTACGATCAAGTCCACTGCTACCGATGAGTGGAATGGCGTTACGTCTGCTGGTGTAAACGCTGAGTGGCTTGCTGAGGCAACTGAGGCTGCCGACGCAACTCCTACCTTCGGCAACATCAACATTCCGGTTCACAAGGCTGCGGCTTGGCTCTACGGCTCGTTTGAGATCCTTCAGGACTCTGACTTTGCCTCTGAGCTGACAACGCTGCTGGCTGACGCTAAGGACCGTCACGAGGCTACGGCTTTCGCTACCGGTAACGGTTCGGGCAAGCCTAAGGGCATCCTGACTGCCGCTACTACGCTGGTCGACACTGTAGGCACTGCGGCTTTCGCTGCTGCGGACGTTTACGCGCTGAAGAGCGCTGTTCCTGCCCGCTGGCGTTCACGCGGTTCCTGGCTGATGAATGACACCATCATCAGCCTTGCTCGTCAGTTCGATGCGGCACGCGGCGCTAACTTCTGGGTGGACATGAACGATGACCACCCTGAGAAGCTTGTCGGCCGTCCGCTTTACGAGTCGAGCGACATGCCTAGCGCTCTGACTGCGGGTACCAAGATTGCCGTTTACGGTGACTTCTCGCAGTACGCGATTGTTGACCGTATCGGTATGAGCCTGCACTACAACCCAATGCTGATGGGTCCTAACGGCCGTCCGACTGGTCAGGCTGGGTGGTTCGCCTACTGGCGTGTTGGTGGAGACGTGCTGACTCCTAACGCCTTCCGCGTTCTGCGCACAAAGGCCTGATCTATTCAGTAGTTGAGGGGATGGGGTTTCGGCTCCATCCCCTCACTCTGTCGTGCCGGAAGGAGGAAACGACATGACTGCAAAGGTAGTAGCTAAGTCGACGTTCTTTGTCGCAGCAGGTGACTCCTATACCCGCATCGCTGAGGGTCAGGAGTACGACGCTAATGATCCGGCAGTGAAGGCCAATAAGCACCTGTTTGAAGCTGTGGCACAGCCAGAGGCACCTAAGGCTGTGAAGGCCACACGAGCAAGGAAGGCGTGACGATGGAATACGTAGACCTTCCTTTGCTCAAGGAATATGTGAACGAGCAGACGACATCTGCTGATGCTCTGCTGACTCAGTGCCTCAAGACGGCTTGCCGCCAGATTGAGAGCCAGACAGGTAGGCGCTTCTACCAAGACGAGCTACAGAGGTTGAAAGGCCAAGGTTCGAGTTATCTCGGTGGCTCGGGTTCGAGGGTCATGCCGGTGCTGGCGAAGAAGCCGGCGAGGAGATCGGTCTGTTGCTGACACGCGCGTAGTCGACGTTTG